>CANBSV010000004.1 GCA_947372225.1 Burkholderiales bacterium
CGATCACCTGGCCGCGGCTGAGCTGCGGCAGCGCCATGCGCTCGAACACGCGGCCATCGGTCAGGATGAGGGTGTCGGTCGACTTCTTGTGCGGCTCGGCCTCGATCGCCGACAAGCGCCGCACATAGGCCACCGGCTCGGACACCGAATGCTGCATCCAGCCCAGGATCGCCACGTCGTCGCGTTGAGCCAGCAGGCTTTCGGGCAAGGCCCACAGCGTCGCAAAGCGGCTGTTGAAATTGCGGATGGCGCCGCCCAGATCGGTCACCAGGATGCCGTCATGGGTGGACTCGAGCGTGGCCGTGAGCTCGGAGATGCGGTCTGCCAACTCGGTTTCGGTGTGCAGTTCCCGGCTGCGGTCGTGCATCACCACCATGAACAGCGACGCATCGGCTGCGAGCTTCATGTGGGTGATGCGGCGGCGCACGGCCACCAGCTTGCCATCGGCACGCCGCACCCAGGTCTGTGAGTCCACGCCGTCGCACACGCCCAGCGCAGCCTCCTGCCAGAAGACCATGTCTTCCGGCGTGGCGGCCAGATCGATCGCCTTTCGTGCGCACAGCGCGCCCGGCTCCATGCCCAGCAAGGCGCCGGCGGGTGCATTGGCCGCGACGACGGCCAACGTGGCGGGATCGACGAGCACCACCGCATCAAGCAGCCCCTCGATCAGCGCGCGCGCGGGGCGCAGCAAGCTGTCGGTCAACCGCTCAGGCACGCTCGGCTTGGGCAACGCCGCCGCCAAGGCGCGCCGCGCCGCCGCAGGGGCGATCGCGGCCGTGGACTCCGGATGGCTGCGCGCAACCCTCACGCTGACGACCTCGCATCGCCGGTGGGCTCGAAGAAATGGTTCAGCCGCGTGCGTGGCGCCAGGTAGGTGAGCACCGCCTCAGGCAACGAAGACGGCCTCAGGCTGCGCCGTATGCCCAACCCTTCCACGGACTGGAGATCGAGGACGGGGGCGTGATCGCGTGGCACCCGAGGGTCGTGCACGATCACGCGCGGCCTGAGCGTGCGCGACGAGATCACGCCCACCACCAGCGCATACCGGTCGTCGGTGAGCTGTACCACCGACCCCACCGGGTACACGCCCATCATCTTGATGAACGCACCGAGGATCGCCGTGTCGAACTGCTTGTGGCTGTGGGTGAACAGGTGCGCCACGGCCTCGTGCGGCGTGAGCGCCTTTCCCGGGTTCACCGGGTTGCACAAGTTGTCGTAGGCGTTGACCAACGACACGATGCGCGCCAGCGTGGAAGTGCGCTCGCTGCTCAGGCCATAGGGAAAACCGCCGCCGTCGCTGTATTCGTGGTGCTGCTCGAGGATCAGCGACGCCCCGGGGGTCAGCTCCATGTGCTGCGCATGTGCAATGCCGCAAGCGACGTGGTTTTCATAGAGCCGCCGCTCCGCCATGTTGAAGTGGTCTTCGCGATGACGGTAGCGCTCAAGCAGATCGGTCTTGCCCACATCGTGCAGCAAGGAACCCATTCCGAGGTCGAGCATGTCGGAATCACCGAGCCCGAACGAGCGGCCCATCAGCAGCGAGATCACGCTGACGTTGACCGCATGGGCAGACGTGCGGTCACCCGTGCCTTCGGCGAGCAGCTGGATGCACATGTCATCGGCACCGGCCATCTTGTCGACCAGCTGGCGGGTCAGTGCCTCCGCAGCCGTTCGCGCGGCGGCCGGATGCTCGACGACGCGCTCAAAAACCTTCTTGGATGCCTTGGCCGCTTCGCCAAACTGGCGCTCGCCGGCCGTGAGCAGCGGGCTCGGAGCGGTGTGAGCCTGCGGGCTGCGGCGACGGTCGGCCACCACACCCCGACGGTCCACGACCGGCGCCGCAGCAGGTGCTTCGGTCGCCGCGGCAGATTCCATCGCTTCGGGACTCCAGCGCACGCGCTGCAGCCCCAGCGAGCGCAGCGTCGCGATCTGGTCAGCGCTCGAGATCTTGAAGCTCGACATCGGAAACGGATGCGACATCCATCCACCGTCCAGGTGGATGAGCATGCCGACCGTGAGCGCGTCGACTTCGATGGTTTCTTGAGTTTGGGCAGGTTTCATGGGAGACAGCACGGCCCATACGCAGCCGCGTCTTCCCGTTTTCGGCAGCCCCGCGCACCACTTGAGCGCCAACGGGGGTCGGCCGGTGCCCATGGGAGCGCCCGCTCACACCGTGTGAAGGCGCCCGTTGACGCTGGAGATGCGGCTGTCGCCGCTCAGCGAGCCTTCGAGCGCTGAGTCACCGCCAGGTCCAGCACCCGACGGGCCTCGGCGAAGTCGAAGGCATCGAGGGCGGTTTGCATGTCGTGCATGCGTGCGCCCATCAGCGGCTCGAAGACGGACGACAAGCCTTGCCAGACGTCGCGCGCGCGGGGGTCGCCATCAACCAGCAAGCGTCCCAGATAGGCGATGAAGCCATCCATGCGCTCGGCGGTATCCGGCGACATCGCCGGTGCCACGCCTGCCGGTTGGCCGATCGACATGCGCAGGCTGAACCAGAACGTGCTGCCGTGGCCCTGCGAGGACTCGAAACCCAGCTCACCGCCCATCAGCGCCACGGTGCGCTTGGCCAACGCCAGCTCGAGCCCCAGGCCGTCGAAGGCCCGTGTCGCAGAGTTGTCCGACTGCTCGAAGGCCTGGTACAGGCGCGTTTGGTACTCCGGGGTCAGCCCGACACCCTGATCCTGCACCTCGAAGCGCAGCGTCACGGCATCCGCGTGGTTGCCGATGAGCAGCACCCGCAAAGTGACGTGGCCGGGCTGATCGGCGGAAAACTTGACCGCGTTCGAAATCAGCGTGGTGAGCACCTGGCGCAGCCGCAAGGGGTCGCCCCTGAGCTCCAGTGGCAAGTCGGGCGCCTGTATGCGTCGCAGGCTCAGTCCCTTGGCGTGCATCTCGTCGGCAAACTCGCGCTCGACCTGATCGATCAGGATCGACAGGTTCAGATCGATCTTTTCGACGCCGAGCGTGGCCGCCTGTGCCGCGGCAAAGTCGGTCACCACCTCGATGCGGCGCAGCAGGTGCTCTTGCGCCGACTTCACGGACACCAGCAAATCCTGGGCGCGGGGCATGCCTTGTATCTCGCGCCCGAGCAGGTAGGTGAAGCCCATCAGGTGGTTCATCGGCGTGCGCAGCTCATGGCTGACCTTGCCCAGAAAAGCGCTCTTGGCACGATCGGCCGCACGCGCCTCGTCAGTCGCCTGCGCCAGCTCGAGCGTGCGTTGATGGACACGCTCTTCCAGATGATCGCGATGGCTCTTGAGCTCGAGTTGCAGCGAGATGCGCGCGCGCAGCACCTCCTTGTTCACCGGCTTGTGCACAAAGTCCACAGCGCCGCCGGTCAACGCCAGCGTCTCGCTGGCCGGCGAGGTGTCGGCGGTCACGAAGATCACCGGGATGTCGCGGGTCTGGGCGCCTTGCTTGAGCGCCGCGCAGACCTCATAGCCATCCATGTCCGGCATCATCACGTCGAGCAGGATCAGGTCGGGCTTGTCCACGGCCAGCAGCTCCAGCGCCTGCGGCCCGGAAGTCGCCACCATCAGCTCGTAGGCGCCGCCGAGCAGCGCCACCAGCGTGGCAATGTTCAACGGCTCGTCGTCAACGATCAGGATCGTTTCACGGGGAGTCTGGCTCGCGGTCATGCCCAGTCCTTTGAATATCGCTCTACAAACGTGTCCAGCCGCGCCAGCGCGGTCGGGAAATCGAATACCGCAACCGCAGCGGCGACGCCAGCGTAATGCTCTGCGGCGGAGGTCCCAGACAGCAGCGACTCGATCTCGGCGCTGCACTCGCCGGCCCGGGCCCGCCCGGTCTTGAGCTGCTCCATGAGGTCGTTCATCAGAGGCGGCAACAGCGCCGCCTCGCGCGGCGCCGGTCGTGCGAGGCCGGCGCCAGCCAAAACCGCACGATCCGGCTTGGGCGGTGTCGCTGCGGCCGGCCGCGATGCCCGCGGCTCGCTGACCCGCACCACCGGCAGCCGCACCGTGAACCAGAAGGTACTGCCCTTGCCGATTTCACTGGTCACGCCAATTTCCCCGCCCATCGCCTCGACCAGTTTGCGGCTGATGCTCAGGCCCAGCCCCGTGCCACCGTAGCGGCGTGTGGTGGAGCTGTCCGCCTGCTGAAACGGCTCGAACACGCGCGCGGCCTGTTCAGCATCCAGCCCGATGCCGGTGTCTTGCACCGTGACCTTCAAGTCCACGGTGTGCACGGTGCGCGACTGGCACGCGGCACGCAGGCGCACGCTGCCCTCGTGGGTGAACTTCAAGGCGTTGCCGACCAGGTTGTTGATCACCTGCTGCAGCCGCATGGCGTCAGCCATCAGCAACTGCGGCACGTCGGCCGCCGCATCGGCAAAGAGGTGGATGTGCTTTTGAGCCGCCACGGCGTCAAACAGGTCCCTGCTGCCACGCAGCAGCTCGGCCACATTGACCGGTGCAGGCTCGAGGCGGATCTGCCCCGCATCGACCTTGGCGAGGTCAAGCAGGTCGTTCAAGATGCGCATGAGCATCTGGCCGGAGGCCTGGATGCGATCGAGGTGGGTGCGCTGCTGCGCCGTCAGTTCGGACTCCAGCAGTGCGTCGGTCAGGCCGACCATCGCGTTGAGCGGCGTGCGGATCTCGTGGCTCATGTTGGCCAGAAAGTCGCTCTTGACCTGATTGGCCGCCTCCGCGGCTTGCTTGGCCTCGATCAACTGCCGCTGGGCCTCCTTGCGCGCGCCGATGTCGGTGACCACGCCCATCACTCGAACCGGCGCCCCGTCGACGGAACGCTCGACCACGCGCCCACGCCCCTTGACCCACACCCAGCGCCCGTCCTTGTGGAGCACACGGTGCTCGGAGACGTAGCTGAGCGTTTCTCCACGCAAGTGACGAAAGAGTGCGCGCCGCACCACCGGCCGGTCTTGCGGGTGGATGCGCAGCATCCAGTGGGTCAGGAGCGGCTCCACTTCGTCGTCGGTGCAGCCCTGGATGTCGACCCAACTGGAGCTGAAACGCAACGCGCCACTGGGCACATGCCAGTCCCAGGTGGCCATGCCGGCGCCAGACAGCGCCAGATCGAGCAAGTCCCGGTTGTGGGTGAGCGTGGCCTCCAGGTCATGCTGCGCCGTCACATCGCGGTTGATGCCCACCATGCCGACGGCACGACCGGCCGCATCGAACTCGACGACCGCATAGGCCTCGATGTGCCGCATGCGGTGGCCGGGCACCTCGATCCGAAACCTCCCGTTCCAGGGCGCGGCATCCTTCACGGCCTGCGCCAGACTGGCCTCGGCCGACGCCCGGTCGTCGGGGTGCACACGAGAGCACCACAGGTCATAGAAAAAGCCTTTTTCGCGCACGTCGGACGGTACGGCGTACCACTCGCACATCCTGTCGTCCCACTCGAGCCGGCCGCTGTCGAATCGCCAGGCCCAGATGGCGACGTTGGCCGCGTCGGTGGCCAGCGTGAGGCGGGTGCTGGCCTCGCTCAAATGACGCGTGCGCTCAGCCACCTGCGTCGTCAGTCCGGTGTTGAGCTCGCGGACGCGGTCTTGCAGCGCACGCTCGACGGTGATGTCGACGGTGGTGCCGATCATGCGCAAAGCCGAGCCGTCCGCAGCCCGCTCAGCCACCAGTCCCCCCGAGCGCACCCAGACGTACTGTCCGCTCTTGTGTCGGACGCGGTAGTCGGCGGCGTAGCGCGGCGTGAGCTGCGCCCAGTGCTGCCGATGCGCTTCGCGCACCCGGCCCACATCCTCCGGATGCATGCGTTGGAGGATTTCCGTCGCAAGAATGACCTGGTCTTGCGCCTCCTCACCCAGGATGGCCATGTAACGCGCACTCACAGCGGCCATGCCGGTTTCGACGTTCCAGTCCCACACGCCAAGCGCGCTGCCCTCGAGAGCGAACTCCCAGCGGAATTGGGTTTCGCGCAAACCGGCATGGGCCTCGAACTGCGCGTCGCCGAATGCCTGCTGTTGGCTGAGCAGCGCATCGGCGCGGCGGCGTCGCTGGTGGGCGATGACCCACACGACGCCCAGCATCGTCAACAGCGCAAACAGGCAAGCCTTGTCGATCGCCTGATCCTTCCAGAAGTCGTAGGTTTGCGCATCGGCACGGCCGACGGCCACGACAAGTGCCTTGTCGACCGGACTCATGGCGGGCACGATCGACTGCAACGCGACCATGGCGCGTCCACCCGACGCGCCCAACGGGCCCGAAATAACGCTGCGCGGCTTCCCGCTCTGGACGTGCTTGCCGGCCAGAGCTGCAGCGTCAGCACCCAGACTCGATGCTGCATCGCCACCCGGGCTTTGACGCGTGATCAGAACAGCCCCGTCCTGATGGACCAGCGCGACCGCCACGCCCGAAGCGTAGGCCGTGGCCCTCGTCAGCACATCCAAACTCTCGGGGTCGACGATGCCCAGAACGCCCCCCCCGAACCGCCCCTGCCCATCGACCAAGGCACGGCCCAGGCTGATCGTGGACACCTTGCTCAGCGGCGAGACGAACGCCTGCGAGACATAAAGCATGTCCGTGTCAGGGCGGCTGCGCATGGCGCGATAGCCCTGCGAGTCAGCGAAGCTCGTTCCGATCAACTCGGGTTGATTGCTGGCCACAGCCGTGCCCTCGGCATCGAGAACCACGACGAACCGCATGCCGGGCAAGGCCCGCGCATGCGCCTTCAGTTGACGGGTCAGACCCGGAAGGGCCTGCTTTTGCATCGACGGGGAGAACTCTTCAAGAATGAGGGCCAACCCGTTGCTGCCCAATTCAAGGCGGCGGGACAGGTGTTCGCTCACGGAATCGGTCTGCTCCGTCAGCCGCTCGCGGGTGGTGGCCTCGAGTGTGCTGTGGTCGCCTGTCACATCGCGAACGAGGAACGTGGCCACGCTCAGCCAGGCGAAAAGAAGGGCCAGCCATGGGCCGAACCGGTCGTACCACGATGCCTCAGCAAGCTGGGGCACGCCGTGGGGCGGGTGACGGCTCGGCTCGTTCGCCATGGGTGGTGTCTCGTGCGACTGCCTTGATCGCCGATGCGGGCTGCTGGCGAAAGGTCAAGGCGACCAGCGAATGTACCGGACGGGGCGCGGGCTCCAAGCCGGGCCGCGCAAGGGCCGGCGGCGGCGCACCGGTGATCCCGCCACCATGGACGCAGCCCCACCGCGCCGCTGGTGGGGCATTTGACCCACGGCAGGGGGACTTGCCCCACTTTTCGCGGCCCGCGCCTTGCCCATCAAAAGAAAAAGTTGATCTAAATCAATCACTTGGGATCTTGGGCGGAGCGTCGGCTCACTGGCACAGCTTGTGCGCTCTCAGAGGGCGCGCCGGTTTTTCGGCGTTCACCGATCCAAACCGCCTGCATCAGGAGAGATCCATGGAACACCGTTCGACCGCCCTTCGCGCCGCCTTAGCGCCGCGAACCGTCTCAAGCCGCCTGGCACTGGCTGCGCTGTGTCTGACCGCCGTCAGCGGCGCAGCCCAGGCGCAGTCCATCGTCATGGCCGGCAACTACCAGAACTTCGACGTGCTCAACAACACGGGCGCGCCGACCTACGGCTTCGAAATGGAAGTGCACGGCGTGAGCTCGAAAGACCTCACGCGCATCTTCCCGTCCAACTTCGACCCGACCGTGATCCGCTACGGCGTGGGCACGGCCACCGACATTGCGGGCGGCGTGATCGTGCGCTGGGCTGCCAGCTACAACCCGGCGACCCAGAAGTGGTCCACCTCCACACCCGTGCCGCTGTCGCTGTCGTCGGTGCCCGGTGAATCGTGCTGGACCTGGGGCATGCCCACGACCTACACCACGGCCGGCTGCGAGCACTTCGGCATCAGCACGACCTACGGCGTCAACCCGACGTCCATCACCTACCGCTGGCTGGTGCTGGACCAGGCCAACCCCGGCGCGCTGGTTGCCAACACGACTTACGTGAACATCCCCGCACCCGTGTGGACCGTGGTGCCGCCAGCCAATCCTGGATTGCCTCCGGTGGTGGTGGCCGAGGTGCAAGCGCCTCCAGCGCCGCCCGCCCAGTTTGGCGATGCGCAGTGGGTCAAGGTCTACAAGACCGAGCAGCAGGCCAAGGTCGACCTGCTTCAGCTCGTGGGTGAAAACCATGCCGTCGTGCCCGAGGCCGCCGCACAGGTGGAAACCGCCTGGTCGCTGCTGCAACGCGATCCTCCCGGAGGCAACCAGCGCCGGCGCGGCAAGCTGGTCAACCAGGGTGGCGCCGGTAACGGCAACCACGCGGTGGTGCGCCGCTACGAGTTCTACGAGTACGCCGGCGTCTACGACCCGCTCACGCATGAGGCACTTTGCGCCGACCTGACCTGCACCGCGCCCAGCGCCGGTGAATTGGGCAACGCAATCGGCGCGCAAAACGCGGCTGCCAACATCGACGTGAATTCGCTGACCGTCACCATCGGCGGCGGTGGCAGCGTGTCTTCCGGCGACAAGGTGATTTCCTGCGGCAGCAAGTGCTACGGCGTCTACAACCCGGGCACCACGGTGACGCTGACGGCCAAGGCCAATTCGGGCAGCACCTTCACGGGCTGGACCGGCGCATGCCTGGGCAACGCCCTGACCTGCACCGTGACGATGAACGCCGCATCCGCAGTAACTGCAACCTTCGCCACGCCAGTGGCCGGTGGTGGCGGTGGCGGCGCTGGTGGTGGCGGTGGTGGCGGTGGTGGCGGTGGCGCTGGTGGCGTCGCAGCAGGCGGCACGACGTTCACGCTGTCGGTGTCCCTGGCCAACGCAGGCACCGTGACCAGCACGCCGGCCGGCATCAACTGCGGCAACACCTGCTCGGCCAAGTACAGCTCCGGTGCGGCTGTGGCGCTGAGCGCACTGCCTCCTCCGGGACTGACCTTCCTGGGTTGGAGCGGCGCTTGCACCGGACTCGACCCGAACGGGTGCAGGGTGACGATGAACGCCGACACCAAGGTCAAGGCGTCCTTCTCGAAGTGATCCCCGGCTGATTCCAGCCCGAGCGGCGCCACCCCACAAGGGTGGCGCCGCTTGCATTTGTGCCCGCCTCGAACTGCGCTGGGCCCAGGTTCGGCAACGCCGGCACACCCGTGCGAACCCGGTCGCCCGATGGCACCGAGCTTGAATTGCCTTGGCGCAGCTGATTCGATGACGGTGTGAGCGCCATCGCGCGCCGGTCAGCCGGTCAAGGAACTGCGGCGTCCATCAATCCCATGTCGGCGCTGCTCATCAAGGCATCGATGTCGGTCAGGATCAGCATTCGCTCGACATCGCCGTTTTTGATGCAGCCGATGCCCATGATGTAGCCGGCGTCCACCAGGGTGCTCAGTTGCGGCGCCGGCTTGATGTCGTCGGCACCGAGCGCAATCACGTCAGACACCGAATCGACCACCGCACCGATCACCCGGCCGCGCACGTTCAGCACGATGACCACGGTCGAGCCGTTGTACTCCGCCGATTCGCAACCGAGCTTCAAGCGCAGATCGACGATGGGCACGATCACACCTCGCAGGTTGACCACGCCCTTGATGAAGGCCGGAGCATTGGCGATGCGCATGGACGCTTCGTAGCTGCGGATTTCCTGCACACGCAGGATGTCGATGCCGTACTCCTCGCCGCCCAGCCGGAAGCTGAGGAACTCGTTGGGAGCGGCGACGAACTCACGCCTCGCACTCGTCGTGGACGACGCAGCAGCTGCCGGGTTCGTCGCGCCGATCGGACGCTCTTCGGTGATCGTGCTCATTTCGATGTCCTTCACAGTGGGGGCGGGGATGACGGGGTGCTGCGCGTTCAGAACGGTTCCCGACTGCCAGTGCCGGTGCCCGGTGCTGCGCCGGTCAACACGCTCGCGCCAGTCGACCACACGACTCAGGTATCGGTGCGAACGGGTGCACTCTTTAGCAACTTGTGGAGTGCCGGTGACTGGCGATCGCCGGTCAGCGCAAAGTGCACAAACCACCCAGTCGTGGAAGCGCGCCGCGGGCTCACGGTGGCGTCGGTAAGAATGGACTCGTCACGACGACTGACATGGGTGCCCGCGATTCCATGCGGGTCATTCGCCACCACGGAGACCCGGTGATGCCTCGCAGTACAGCACCAAGCACGGCACCACCCGTCAGTGCAGACCATGTTCGGCCGTCCTCGGGCCATGGAGTCGCTCGGCGCGCCTCGACACCCAGGGGCGGCCGGCTGTGGAGCGCGCTCGGCGTCATCGTCGGCACCCTCGGGCTGTCGCCGGGCGGACTGCGGGCCGCCGACACCCAAATTGACGCGCTGCGCCACCACATCACCGTCGGTGCACCGCTGAACACGACGCTCAGCTACCTGCAAGCAGGCAATCCCACTTCGCCACGGCTGATCCTGGTGCACGGCACACCGGGATCGGCCTCGGGCTGGTCCGATTACCTGACAAGCCCACCGCCGGGCGCCGACGTGGTGGCGCTGGACAGGCCGGGCTTTGGCGAAAGCGGCCCGGAGGGCGCGGTGACCAGCCTGGAACTGCAGGCGGCAGCGGTCTATGCGCTCTTCCCGACGGACGGGCGGCGCGTCGTGCTGCTGGGTCATTCACTTGGCGGCCCGATCGTCGCGCGTGTCGCGGCAGAGCATCCTGACCGCGTGGCGGCGGTGGTGCTGCTGGCGGCGTCGCTTGACCCGGCGCTGGAAGAGATCAATCCGATGCAATGGGTCGGCACCTGGGCGGCGGTTCGCTGGGCGTTGCCGCGCGCCATCCGCAACGCCAATGCCGAGCTGATCGCGCTCAAGCCCGAGCTGGAATCACTGAATCGCCTGCTGCCGAAGATCACCGCGCCTGTGTTGATCGTGCACGGCACGAAGGATGACCTGGTGCCGGTGGCCAATGTGCCGTTCATGCAAGCCGGGCTCAGCGGCTCGCGCTGCGTGAAGACCGAGTTGCTCGAAGGACAGAACCATTTCCTGCCGTGGAATTCGACCGGCGTCGTGCGAAAAGCGATCGCCTGGGCACTCGGGGTGTCGTGCTGAACGACGCCATCACCATGGCGGTCGCCAATTGGCACGCCGTCGTCACCTGGTTCCTGGCGGCGCTCGAGGGCATGGCCGATCCATGGGTGATCGCCCTCGCGCTGGTACTGACCACGTTGCTGCTCGAAGACGTTGCGATCGCCGCTGGTGTCGCGCTGGCCACGCAAGGCACGATTTCCTGGGGCCTGTCTCTGGCCGCAGTGGGCGGCGGCATTGCCGGCGGTGATCTGGGCCTTTATGCGCTGGGCCTCGGCGCGACCAGCGTGCCGTGGCTGCGGCGTCGCTGCGTGGGCGAGCGCAGTGCCTGGGCCCAGGATCAGGTGACGCGCAGGCTGCCGAGCGCCGTGCTGCTCGCACGGGTGATCCCGGGTCTGCGGCTGATCACCTACACCGCCTGCGGCTTTCTGCACGTGCCGTTCGCGCCGTTCTGCCTGTGGGTGCTGCTGGCCGTGGCGCTGTGGACCGGCGCGCTGTATGGGCTGAGCCTGGCCATCGGCGCAGCATTGGCCCGAGAGCTCGGCCTGCCCCTGCCGGTGGCGGTGGCGCTGCCCATCCTGGTGCTGGCGGCGGCCGTTCCGCTGTGGCGGATGATTCATCAACGCGGGCGACCGCCAGCCTCCTCTGCCCCATGACCTCCGTGACGCCCCTGACCACACCCGCAGTTCGCCCGCATCAGGGCATGCCCGCCTTCGACCAAAGCGGCCCGCCGACCAGCTTTTTCGAGTTCTGGCCGATGTGGGCCTTCTACCCGCCTGTCGCGCTGTACGCCGCTTGGCAGATGCTGCGCTACCGCGGCGTCCTGCTGCCCACGGTGGCCAACCCGTCGTTCCCCGGTGGCGGCTTCTTCGGTGAGTCGAAGGCCGACATCCTGGCGCTGGCGATGCAGCATGTGCCCGAATGGGTCGCGCCGTTCGTCCGGATCGAGCGGCCCGCCGCACCGTCGGACCTTGCTCAGGAGCGCGACGCGGCGCTGGCGGCATTGGCCGCCGCAGGCCTCGACCTGCCCGTGGTTGCCAAGCCCGACCTCGGCTGCCGCGGTGCCGGCGTCAAGCTCGTGCGCACGACCGACGATCTGCAGGCTTACCTCGCCGCCTTCCCGTCCGGCGCCACGCTGCTGCTGCAGCGGTTGGTCCCATTCGAGGGCGAGGCCGGCGTTTTTTACTGCCGTCGCCCAGGCCAATCGCGCGGGCGCATCGTTTCGATCACGCTGAAATACTTCCCGTATGTCATCGGCGATGGTCAGCGCACGCTGCGCGAGTTGATCCTCGCCGACCCTCGCGCCGGACGCTTGACCCACCTGTACTTCAAGCGCCACACCGCACGCCTTGATACGGTGCCGGCCGATGGCGTGGCGATCCGGCTGGCGTTTGCCGGCAGCCACAGCCGTGGCGCGATCTTTCGCAACGGCACGCACCTGGTAACGCCCGAGATGGAAGCGCGCTTCGACGACATCGCGCAGCGCTTGCCCGAGTTCCACTTCGGCCGATTCGACGTGCGCTTCGAAGACTTCACCCAGGTGCAGGCCGGGCATGGATTCACCATCGTCGAGGTCAACGGTGCCGGCGCCGAAAGCACGCACATCTGGGACCGCCGAACCGGCCTCATCGCAGCCTGGCGCGACCTGATGCGCCAGTACCACTGGCTGTTCGAGATCGGCGCGGCCAACCGGGCGCGCGGCTTCGCGCCGATGAGTCTGGCGGAATTCATGCGCGGCTATCGACGCGAAAAATTCCTGACCCCGCGCTATCCGGCGACCGATTGACCCTGAGGTATCGGCCTCCGATGCGTTGAATGGCGTCCCGCACGTAAAGTTGGGCGCACTCGTTCGACTATGGAACATGCGCGTCACCTTGTCATCGCCATGGGTCCTGGCACTCATACCGTCGAATGCGACCCTCCTACCGAAAGTACCCCTCATGCCGTCCTCTCACGCCCCCGTCGGGGCTGCCACCGGAGATGCCGCAAGGCTGCTTCGCTTCAACTGCCAGTTGATCGACCAGGCACTGGCACTCATCGCCGCGCACGATGGGGTCGGGGCACCGGACTATGCGCAGCGCACCGGCCCGCACCTGCGCCATGTGATCGAGCACTACGAGGCACTGATACTGCGCGGCGCCGACGGCGTGGTCGACTACGACCGCCGCCCGCGCGACCGTGAGCTTGAGCGCGATACGGGGCTGGCCCGGGCGCGTTTGGCCGCGCTGAAGCAGCAACTCGTCAATTGGTCCGACACGATGCTGGACCTGCCGCTGCGAGTGCACGGACAGGGCGGTCCGGCCGGCGAATTTGACTTCGCGACGACCTCCAGCATCGGCCGCGAGCTTGTGTTCCTGGCCAGCCACGCGACCCATCACTACGCGCTGCTGCAGGTCTACTGCGAACAGCACGGCATCGCCACCGATCCCAACTTTGGCCGTGCGCCTTCCACCGTCGCGCATGCCTTGGGCGCCAACGCCAGCACCCCACACGTCGCCAACTCAAAGGAATTCGCATGTCCCACACTTCAACCCGCCGCCTGAGTCGCCGAGCCCTGCTGGGTGCTGGCTGGTCCGCTCTGCTCGCCAGCACGGCCGCGCGCGCTGCCCAGCCGCCGATCAACACGTTGACCGGGGGCTTTTTCGGCGGTGCAGGCGACACCGCGATCTTGGGCTACGACACAGTCGCGTATTTCACTGACGGCAAGCCGGTCAAGGGCGCGGACAGCTTCGTGTTCATCTGGATGGGGGCGAAGTGGAAATTCGCCTCGCAGGCGCACCTCGACCTGTTCAAGGCCGCGCCCGAGAAATACGCTCCCCAGTACGGCGGCTACTGCGCATATGGGGTGTCCGTCGACAACCTGGTCAGCATCGAACCTGACAAGTTCAAGATCATCGACGGCAAGCTGTACCTGAACTACGACGCCGACGTGCAGCAGAAGTGGCTGAAGAACCCGGCCGGGTTCATCAAGACGGCCGATTCGAAATTCCAGACGCTGCTGAAGCAGTGAGCGGTCTCAACCCACTCCCCCATTGATCAAAGGATTCTTCATGGCTTGGCTCAAGCGCAACGGACACTGGCTGCTCACGATCTACATCGCGTTCGTGTTCATCCAGTCGCTGTTCTTCAAGTTCACCGGATCGCCGGAAACCGTCTACATCTTCCAGGGCAAGCTCGACCCGTGGGCCGCGTCGCTGGGCTTTGCGGGCGTGTTCGCGCCGGGCGGCATCTTTTCGGCCAAGGTGGTCGGCGCGATGGAACTGGTCGCATCGATCCTGGTGTTGGCGGGCGCCGCCATCTCCAGCCAGCGCACGGTACAGGTGCTGGGCGCAGCCTTGGGCCTGGGAGTGATCAGCGGGGCCATCTTCTTTCACCTGTTCACCCCGCTGGGTGTGGCCGTCGTCAACACCGATGGCAGCAGCGACGGGGGTGAACTGTTCACCCTGGCCTGTGGCGTGTGGGTGTGCTGTGCCGCGCTGCTGTGGCTACGCCGTTCGATCTGGCTGGGCTGGTTTGGCATCAAGTGATGCAACGTCCGCTGCCGCCGTGACGGGGTCCGTTGCACTGGCGCGTCAGTTGCCTGGAGTGCGCTCATGACCGCAGCCAAGAAGCCTTTCGTTCCCAAGCAGGTTGTTCTGGTACTCCAGGGCGGCGGCGCGCTCGGTGCGTACCAGGTGGGCGTCTACGAGGCGCTGCATGACTCGGGCATCGAGCCCGCCTGGGTCATCGGCACCTCGATCGGCGCCATCAACGCGGCGCTGATCGCCGGCAATTCAGTCGAACACCGCATGGCACGGCTGAATGAGTTCTGGCACCACGTCGAGCATCCAGCCACCATTGCCGGGCCGATGGACTGGCTGGGCATGGGCAACTGGGTGGCCAACATGAGCACCGTCATCCGCGGAATCCCGGCATTCTTCGAGCCCAATCTGGCGGCCCTGCGCGGCTCGCAGGCCCACGTGGGCGTCGAGTTGGCCGCCTACTACAGCACCGAGCCGCTGCGGCGGACGCTTGGCAGCCTGGTGGACTTTGACGGCCTGCACGACGGGCTCACGCGGCTGACCGTTGGCGCGGTCAACGCATGCACTGGCGCCATGCGCTACTTTGACAGCCGCGACGAGAAGCTGCGGGTCGAGCATGTGATGGCCTCGGGCGCGCTGCCGCCAGCGTTTCCAGCGGTGCGCATCGATGGCGATCCTTACTGGGACGGCGGCATCTACTCCAACACGCCGATCGAGGCCGTGCTCGACGATCGACCACGCCGCGATTCGTTGATCTTTTCCGTCAACGTCTGGCACCAGAGCGCGCCGGAACCGGAGTCAATCTGGCAGGCGATGGGACGCCAGAAAGACATCCAGTTCGCCAGCCGTGCCGACAGCCACATCGCTCGCCAAAAGCAGCTCCACCGGCTTCGTCACGTGATCAGGGAACTGACGCAGCAGTTGCCCGCATCACGGCTATCCGACCCGACGGTCAAGGAACTGGCGGCCTGGGGTTGCGGCACCACGATGCATGTGGCCCACCTGCTGGCCCCGCGACTGGAAGGCGAGGACCACACCAAGGACATCGACTTCACGCCAGTGGGCATTCGGGCACGTCGCGAAGCCGGCTACGTCGACACCATGAAGATGGTCGAGCGCGCGCCCTGGCTCACACCGGCGGATCCGATCGAAGGCGTGGTCGAGCATGTGTAGGCCCGGGGCGATCGACATGGCAAGCATCAACGAGCAATCGGCATGACCGCGTTGTGGCTGCGGTGCAGCTGAACGTCGACGCAACGGGTCCATGCGGCCACGCCGGTACGCGCGCCGGGCGCGAATTCTTCAGGCCATCCCTGGCCCCTTTTCAAATCAGGAGGATCCATGACCGATCGCCGCATCTTCGATATCGCGGAATTTCTCCTGTCTTCCGACGATGAACCCATTCGATCGATCGTTTACGAGTCGCCCCACGCCACGATCGTCGCCTGGACCGTGGGCCCCGGGCAGTGCATCGCGCTGCACACGCACCCTCATGGGCAAGACACCTGGACCGTGATCTCAGGTGAAGGCGAGTACCAAACCGACGATGCGGGCGGGGTCCAGTCCATTCATGCCGGCCAGGTGGTGGTCGCGGCGGCCGGACAACCGCACGGCGTGCTCAACTCAGGCACGTCAGCGCTGGTCTTTGTGTCGGTGGTTTGTCCGCTCGACGCCGGTTATCAGCCACTGCCAGTCCCGGCCCCATGACCGCGCCTTCTCGGTCGTCCTCATTGCCGGGGTGACAGTCGCGGGCGGATAAAACCCCACCATCTGCTGTTCGCGCCATGAGATCCGGCGCGATGAGACCCTATGGCCGATCGTGTTGGCCCAGCTTCTTGATCGCCTCGCGTATGAAGTTGAACTGGTCGTTGACCTCGCGGCAGGTCTCGCAGATCACGAAGTGCAGCCGCAGTCGTGCGCGTTCCTTCGGTGGCAAATCGCGGTCGTGCCCGTCACTGATGAGGCGCGACACCTCCTTGCAGTTCAGCTCGTTGCTCATGCCTTGGCCTGGAACCAGCAGGTGTCCAGGCATTCACGCAACTGCATTCGGGCACGGTAGAGCATCACGCCACAGTTGTTCGACGTGATGTCCAGCTCGACACAAATGTCATCGACTTCCCTCTCCAGCCACTCACGCATCATGAAGATACGACCGAGCTTCGGAGGCAGGCGGTCCACGCAGGCTTGCAGGGTGTCGAAGAACTGGGTCTGCTCCAGGGCGCGCTCGGGGTGTTGCCATGCAGCTGGCGGCTCTTGCCAATGCCCGTCGCTGATGAACAAGGCCTCAATGGCTTCGTCCATGCTCTGGTCGTCCATCGGTTCGATATGGACCTCACGCCCTCGCGCTCGAAGGACGTCGATGATCTTGAACTTCAGGATGCCGGTGGCGTAGGTCCGCAGCGAACTGCGCCCTTCAAAGTTGTCGGGTTTCTCGAGGATGGCGAGAAAGGTTTCTGACACGACGTCTTCGGCAATCGAGTCGTTGCGCAGCTGCAGTTTGGCAAATCTCAGCAGCGGTTGATGCAACGCGGCCAATTCGGATTCGATCGACATGGTGGTGGCGCCCCGGACCTGAGGGCAGTTCAGAATTTCTGATGCGAATCTATCCGACCCGAGTATGACGCGCAGTGGGCCTCGTAGGCCTTGCGGTGAATTCGAGTCGGCTGGATGTGTTCAGCGGCTACGCCGCACCGTCCCCCGAAGCAAAAAGGGTCAGCTCTGAGTGAACTGACCCTTCGATGTTCATGGTGGCCCCGGGGCCGAATCGAACCACCGACACGCGAATTTTCAACCGCGCGGCGCGTGTGCTCAAAGAGCGCCGGCAGGCACTCGGAACGTGGCGGCACAAAGCACAAGCCGGCCACTGGGGCCGGTGAAACATGCCGCGCGTGAAAGGTCAGTCGAGCCGAACGACGCGACCTCACGACGCGCCTGCCTCGGCCCGATCAGTCGTCGCCAGGGGGCAGGTCCGCCGCGAGTGCGGGCGGGTTGGCACGCGACGGCGTCTGCGCCGATGCCTGCAGGCGGTTGCTGCCGAAGGTGGTCTCGAAAGCCACGGCGAAGGTCTCGACATTGCTGACGCTGGCCACCGTATCGACATGCCACCACTCGCCCACCACGCGCTGCGGCGACACGTCCACCAGCATGTACCCGCGGCGGAACAGGTTGATGTACTTGAAGTGCGGATTGGCCGAGCGAAGTGCGCCCGCGATGGCGCCGGTGGTGTCGGAGTCGATGCCCGGAGAACTCACCGATGTGCCGACGAACTCGACCGCGCGCGAGCCCTGGCCGGTGACCGGGTCGTAGCCGCCTGCGGCCACCACGGGGTTGTTCGGGTCCTGGCTCAGGTCCGAGGCCCACGAGCTGTGGATGTCGCCGGTCAGCACCACCACGTTGTTCACCGGCGCATTGACGGCGTCACCTTTGAGCACTTCGTAGACGCGGTCGCGGGCCGGCTGGTATCCGTCCCACTGATCGGAGTTCAGGAAGAGGCCGCCACCGTAGGCGTTGGGGTAGCCGTAGCCGGGCGCCTTCAGCTGCGCGAACATCACACCCTGGCCCAGGAACTTCCACTTCGCCGGGCTGGTGCGCAGGCGATTGAACAGCCAGGCTTCCTCTTCGGCACCCAGAAGCTGGCGCGTGGGGTCGGCGAAGGCGCCGGTCTGCGTGAACGCATTGCCGAACGGCGTGGGGATGCTGCCGTCAATTTGCTGCGAACGCGCGCCCAGGCGCTCCTCAAGCATGATCAGGTCGACCAGATCGCCATAGGCATAGGCGCGGTTGTTCCTGCGCGGGTTGGTGGGGTCCACCTCGCGCACCGGCATCCACTCGTAGTAGGCCTGCAGCGCGGCGGTGACGCGAGCAGCCCAATCGCCCTCGGTGGCCGGCTGGTGGTTCTCGGCGCCGTTCTTCCAAGCATTGTTGGCGGTCTCGTGGTCGTCCCAGATGGCCACCAAAGGATGCTGGCGATGCATCGCCTGCGAATCGACGTCGCGCTTGTACTGCGCATGGCGCATGCGGTAGTCGGCCAGCGAGATCATCTCGGTGGCAGGCTCAGGCGTGCGCACTGCACCGTACTGGCCGGCGCCGTATTCATAGAGGTAGTCGCCCAGGTGCATCACCAGGTCGAGGTCGGCGCGCGCCGCGATGCGAGCGTAGGCATTGAAGTAGCCAGCCGCGTGGTTCGAGCAGCTCACCACCGCCATGCGCAGGCTCGAGGTCGGGCCTACCGGCAGGGTCTTGGTTCGACCGACCGGCGACTTGGCATCCTCGACCGCGAAGCGGTAGTAGTAGGTCGTGCCCGGGCGCAGGCCCACCGGGTCGACCTTGACGGTGTAGTCACGCGACGCATCGGCGCGCGCCTCGCCGCGCGCCACGACGCGGCGCAGCTTTGGATCGGTGGCGACGACGTAGCGGACCTCGATCGACGGGCGTGGCTTGCGTGGGGTCACGCGGGTCCACAGGATGACGCGGTCGGACAGCGGATCGCCGCTGGCCACGCCATGCTGGAACGGGCTGGAGCCGGCAGCACCGATGTCCGCAACCGACAGCATCGGGGTCGAGGCCAGCGCCACGGCAGCCGAGCTCGTTCGCTTGAAGAAACCACGGCGGGTGGTGCCAGTGGTTACGGGTTTGACACGCAGGGGACGGCCCATCTTTGAACTCCTGGATTGGTCGGCTCCGCACGCCGGAAGCCACAGCACCACCGCGCTTGCGATGGGGATCCTGCTCAGTCTGGCGGGTGCGTGTGACACGCTCAAGGCACCATGAACCGTCGCAGCAATGGTGGAGATTGCTTGGTTCAAGTCAGGCCGTCGCGGTGATGGCTTGACCGGCGAATTTCAGGCAGTCATGGCAACCCATCTGGTGCCCGCTTGCGTCCCATGGCAGTCACCCCGCAGCAAGCCCGCATGCAGCGCGCCTTGTTCTGAGCTGAGAGCGACCGCGGAATACAACTCGCCCAGTGACCCGTCACCGACCGTTCAAGTCAGTGGTGGCGTGGTGATCACCAGCGGTGTAGGCGTATCCATCAACTGCACCGGAATTGATTCCGCTTGCGGCACTGTTGGTGCCGCCCAACCCGCCAAGATTTTTGACAATTGCGACGACGGCGTCTTGTCTGGCGACGTTACCTGCCGTGCAGGTGCATCCAGCAAGGCTGCCCTGCGGATCGACTTCTTCATGGGGCCTCCATCAAGATGCTGTGAACTCATGCCAGCGATGGTCGGTCTCTTGTGAGTCAGGCCGAAGTCGCTCCGCATGGCTCCTTGTGGCTACACACCATTGTTGGAAGCCTTGACCCCCAACAAAAAGCCGGCCACTGGGGCCGGCTTTGCTGCGTCGATGAAATGACGGTTTACTTCGCCTTGCGTCGGCGGGCAGTAGCCCCCACCACCGTCAGACCCGAAAGCATCAGGGCGGAGGTTTCGGGTTCGGGGATGGCTGCGGTCAGCGCGACTTGAGCGATGGCGAGCGAATCGTCGGAGCCCGCCTCCGCGTTTGACACGCCAAGTGAATACGTCAATCTGTAGACGTGAGCGGGCAACAAGGTGTTTCGCAGGTTGCCCGAAAACGAAGCGGCTCGCATTCCCACAAGCCCGCCCAGTTGATATCGCGCTACTGCCTCATGGTTTTCTTGCCCGGACTCAAAGAGCGACAGTCCTGATGTCAGGTCGAAAAGCGACGGGCGAAGGTGGTTCTCGTTTGAGTAGACGCAGCACTGGGTATCCAAGCAGCCCGTCGCGAAGCGTGTCCGTCGTCTCGATTACAGAAAATATCCAAGCTCCACTTGCGCCGACTCCGGAAGGGCCAGCTCGCTCGATATTCGTCACATCGAGCAAAAAACCCGACGGGGTCATGCTGTAGGTCTCGCCCTGCATGAGTCGCCCGAAACTCCCCGGAGCCCCTACACAACCCCTACACGAACCCCAGAAACAACAAAGCCCAGTCTTGCGAACTGGGCCTCGTCATTGATCCTCATGGTGGCCTGGGGCGGAATCGAACCACCGACACGCGGATTTTCAATCCGCTGCTCTACCAACTGAGCTACCAGGCCACGAGAGGCGGGACTATACCAGCGGGCGGCTCACAAACCGCCTCGTTTGCTGCGCGACAGGTCCACACCGAGCTGCTTGAGCTTTCGATAGAGGTGGGTGCGCTCGAGGCCGGTCTTCTCTGCCACGCGGGTCATGCTGCCGCTTTCCTGGGCGAGGTGAAACTCGAAGTAGCTTTTCTCGAAAACGTCGCGCGCTTCGCGCAACGGTCGGTTGAGGTCGAAGGTTTGTTCAGGCTGCGGGCCTACCGCCACGGCGGACTCCGGCATGAACGCAGCGAGTTCGGCGGAGGCCGCCAGATCGCAGCCGTTGCTCAGCGCGACCAGGCTCGGCGCCAGGCGCGGCGCGGGCCTCGCCAAACCTTGCGCCACGGCACTGAGCAGCTTTTGCAGGGTGATGGGTTTTTCAAGGAAGGCCACGGCGCCGTTGCGGGTGGCTTCGACGGCGGTGTCGATGGTCCCGTGGCCGCTCATCATGATCACGGGCATGGTGAGCAAGGCACTGGCGCCCCACTCCTTGAGCAACGTGACGCCGTCAACGTCGGGCATCCAGATGTCGAGCAACACCAGATCGGGGCGACCGCGCTCACGGGCAGCACGCGCCTGGCCCGCGTTCTCGGCCAATTCGACGGAGTGACCTTCGTCGGTCAGGATCTCACAGAGCAGGGCCCGGATACCGAGCTCATCATCAACAACAAGAATGGAAGCCATGAGCCCTCAGTGAGCGGGCGCGGTGTCGGTGGGCGCTGCCACGGCATGCGCCTGGGTCTGCGCAAACTTCGAAAATGATAGCGAAACTTGCGCCCCCCGAACCACCGGTATTCCCTGCGCTTCTTCGCTGTCGGTCACGACCACGTTCATGAGGCGCGCACGGGCGCCATGTTCGTCAGCAATCTTCTTCACCACGGCCAGTCCGAGCCCGGTGCCCTTGGCCTTGGTGGTGACGTACGGCTCGAATGCGCGCTTGAGCACCTTGTCCGGGAAACCGGGTCCGTTGTCGGCAACGTGCAGCCGCACCGACCGCATGGCGCCGGCCTCGTTGCGTGCCACCTCGGTCCTGACAGTCACCCGCGCCTTGCCGCGCGACTGATCGGTGACGGCGTCGAGCGCGTTTTGAACAAGGTTGTGGATGACCTGACGCAGTTGGGTCGCGTCACCCACTATCAGCGGCAGGTCGGCCGCCGGCGTGAACACCAAGGTGCCATCTTCCTGCGCGGTGGCATACAGCGTGAGGACCTCGCCCACGAGCACGTTGAGATCGAGCGGGCTCAGATGGGCTGCGGGCAGCCGTGCGTAATCGCGGAACTCGTTGACCAGCGTCTTCATCGCCTGTACCTGCGTGACGATGGTGCCCACGGCGCGCACCAGCATGGCCTGATCGGCACCTTCAAGCTTGGACGCCAGCTTGTGCTCGAGCCGCTCGGCCGACAGCTGGATCGGCGTGAGCGGGTTCTTGATCTCATGGGCGAGCCGCCTCGCGACCTCGCTCCAGGCCTCGATGCGCTGTGCGGACACCACCTCGGTGATGTCGTCGAAGACCATCAGGTGGGCGCCTTGCGGCATGTCGGCTCCGCGCACCAACAGGTTCAGCGTGTCGAGGTTGGGGCCCGTTTGCAACTCGAAGGCATCTTGCCAGTGCCCACGCTCGCCGGAGTCCGGGCCATCGGCCTGCGACTCGAACCGATGCCACACCGCCGCGCCAAAGGACTCGAGGCCTTCAACCTCTTCCAGCCGACGCCCCTGATAAGCCGACAGCGGCAACCGCACGATGCGCGTGGCGCCAGGGTTGACGGTGTCGATGCGCCCGTCACGGTCGAACACGATGACGCCGGCAGTCAGGTTGTCGAGGATGGTCTGCAGATTGGCGCGCGCGCCTTCGACCTGAGAGACGCTGCGCTGCACCAGCGCACGCGCCTCGGACAACTGCTCGGTCATGTCCGCGAAGGAGCGGGTCAAGCCGCCGAGTTCGTCGCGCGAATCGAAGACCCGCTTGACGCCCAGATCTCCCTTGGCCACCTGCCGCACGCCTTCGGCCAGCAAGAGCAGTGGCTGCGCGAGCTGGTTGGACAACGTCACCGCCAGCAACAAGGCGCCGAACACCGCAAGAATCAGCGTGAGGGTCAGCGTGCCGATGTACATCTTGCGCAGCCCCTCGCGGGCCAGCGAGCGCTGCTGGTATTCGCGGTACGCCGACTGAACGGCCATCGCGTGGGTGGCCAGCGACGCCGGCAGCAGCGTGGTGACCAGCAGGTAGCGCTCCTGGCGCGCGAGCGCAATGTCCGCGCTGGGCACCAGCGCGAGTGCGCGGATGCGAGCCGGTCCGCTGCCCATGGCTGGCGCGCCGGAGCCGTCGTCGTCCAGACCCTCGATCCGTGCGGCCACGCGCGAATGTCGGGCGTTGCTCAGCAAAGCGGGCGATGGTCTGTCGGGCTTTTGCAAGTCGGCCGAACGGGCCACCGACAAAAGCACCTGGCCGGCGCCATTGACGATGGCCAGATCGTTCGCCGCCAATTGCTCGCGCAAACGCTCGAGCGCGAGCGGCTGCACCTCGCCGCCTGAGTCGCCCAGCCGCTCGGCCGCCAGTTGGGCCTGGTGAGACACGTCGTTGAGTTGTGCGTCGAGCGTGCCGCGGCCCAGCGCCAGGCCCGCATCGAGCGCACCTTCGACCTTGACGTCGAACCAGCTCTCGATGCCGCGCGAGACGAACTGGTAGCTCACCGCGTAGATGAGCACGCCGGGCAGCACGCCCACGAGTGCAAAGATGGCCGCCAGCTTGAGGAGCAGCCGCCCGCCGAACTTGCCTTGCTGAGCCCGAACCCACATGCGAACGGCCGCGATGCCGATCACCAGCACGAGCAGCACCGCCACCACGATGTTGAGCCAGAACAGCCACTCATAGTGGCGCTCGTAGAACGAGCGGTTGTTCGTGGTGATGGACAACAAGAACGTCAGCACCAGGCTGGCGCCGGTGACGACCACCAGCGAGATGATCCAGGCCCAGCGGTTGGCTTTGGTCATCGGCACATCCTAGGGCGCAGCCAAGCGCTGAACCCTCTCGAGCTTCAACAGCCAGTCCGGCTGGCCACCGATGCCGATTTGCATCGGGCGAGGCAACATGGTGGTGTCGAGCTTGTAGCTGAATTCCACGTAGTACTTCGAGCCGGCATCGAGCTGCCCCGGCTCGGCCAACCGCCAGCCGGTCATACGGCGCACCGCGGTAACCGCCTCGGCGACGCTGTCGAAGTTCTGGTTCAACCCGCCGAAGCTGACGCGGTACGAACGGGTGAGCGGCTGGTAGGCCAGCCGCCAGGTGCGGCTGACGTGGCTGACCGCTTGGTCGCGCCAGTACCAGCGCTCACGAAACAGTGCGGCCTCGGCCACGAAATGCAGCGGAACGCCCTTGAGCAAGGCATCTTCGACGCTGGGGGGAAGATCAAAGCGCACAGCGAAATTGACCGCCACGCCGTCGTCGTTGTGAACGAGCTCGAACACGCTGAGTTCGGGCGTGCTCTCACCGGCCCAAGCGGCACAGCACCCCAAGAGACAGGCCAGCAACCACAGGCGCAGTAGGCGCGGCCACCGGTTGCCTATCGCACCGGGCCTGGGAGAGCAGTGATCCGTTGCGTGGAGTTGCACAGCAGTGCCCCGGGGTCAGTTCTTGATCAGCAGCGCGTAGAAAAATCCATCGGCGGGCACCGCGTTTTCAGCTGAATTGCCCGCTGAACCATTGTCGGCCAGCGGCAGCAGATGACCGGGTGAGAGCGGCTGTTCGGCGAACCGGGCGTCCATGTTGCGTTGCAAAAATACGTCGATCTGGTCCTGTCCCTCGGCCTTGAACACCGAGCAGGTGCAGTAGAGCAAGCGCCCGCCGGACTTGAGCAGTGGCCACACTGCCGCGAGCAGCCGCGCTTGCAGCGCAGCCAGCGCGGAGATGTCGCTGGCGCGGCGCAGCCAGCGCACGTCGGGATGACGGCGCACGATGCCCGACGCCGAGCATGGCGCATCGAGCAAGATGGCATCGAAGGGCCGGCCGTCCCACCAATCGGCAGGCTCGCCGGCATCGCCCGCGCAAAGCGTTGCCGAGAGATGCAGCCGATCGAGCGTTTCTTGCACCCGCGCCAGGCGCAGCGCGTCCTGGTCGAGTGCCAGCACGTCGAGATCGGCCAGTTCCAGCAGGTGCGCTGTCTTGCCTCCCGGCGCGGCGCAGGCATCGAGCACCCGCGCACCCGGCGGCAACGCCGCACCGGCGAGCAGCAGCGGCGCGGCGCGCTGCGCGGATTCGTCCTGCACCGACACATCCCCATCGGCAAACCCGGGCAGGCGCTGCACGGGGCACGGTGCGTCGAGCAGCACGCCGTGCTCGCCCACCGGCCGCGCGCTCAGGCCGGCGCCTGCCAGACGCTGCAGGTATTGCGCCACGCTGCCATGTCGCGCGTTGACGCGCAGGGTCATCGGCGGGCGCAAGTCGTTGGCTTCGAGCAGCGCGGGCCACTGCTCCGGCCAGTCGGCTTGCAGTCGTTCGATCCACCACTGCGGGTGGTTGTGGCGTGCGCTGGGTGTGCCTTGCGCCACCTCGACCACAGCCGAGCGCTCGCGCAGAAAGCGCCGCAGCACAGCGTTGATGAACGAGGCGCTGGCAGGGTGCCTCTGGCGCGCGGCGGTCACCGCCTGATCGACCAGCGTGTGGTCGGCGTAAGGCGCCTGCCCATCGGGCCACAGCAGCGCCAGCGCGCTCAGCAGCAGGGCATCGACTGCCTTGGGTGGCGCCTTGGGTACCAGCACCACACGCGCAGCCAGCGCCTGGCCGAGACGACGCAGCACATGAAAGCTCAGTGACTGAACGCCGGGGCGCACGTCGTTCGGGCAACGAGCGAGCGCGGCAGTCAGGGACTGGCCAGCGCGCACTGCCGCGACCGCGTCAGCGGTCAGGCCCAGCAACCGGGACAGCGCCGGGGTGGCGCCCGCAGGGGTGCCGGGATCGCCGGCGGACGGGGGGAGTGCGTTGCCGGTTGGATTCACCCTTGGAAGTCTACGGGTCGTCGAATGGGGTTACGCTTGTTTGGAACCACCCAGAAAAACAAGGAGACGCGCCCCATGCCCGTTGATCCGGACACCACGATCTTCAGGAGCGAAGAGCAGTTGGCGGCCATGAGCGCGTCGCAGCGCATCCGCTACAGGCTGGTCGCCGCCGATTGCCGCTATCACGCCAACGACAACATCTCCGCCTACATGCAAGAAGGTGAGCTGGACGAGTTGCGCGCCGAGGTGCAAGACAAGATGCAGCAGGTCCTCGAGGCACTGGTGATCGACACCGACAGCGACCACAACACGCGCGAGACCGCGCAGCGTGTGGCCAAGATGTTCCTGACTGAGGTGTTTGGCGGGCGTTACACGCCGATGCCGTCCGTCACCGAATTTCCGAACATCTCTCGGCTCAACGAGCTGATGATCGTGGGCCCGGTCACCGTGCGCAGCGCGTGCTCGCACCACCTGTGTCCGATCATGGGCCGGGTGTGGATCGGCGTCCTGCCCAACGAACACTCCAACCTGATCGGCCTGTCCAAGTACTCGCGGATCTGTGAATGGATCATGAGCCGGCCGCAAATCCAGGAAGAAGCGGTGACGATGTTGGCCAACGAGCTGCAAGACCGCGTCAAGCCCGACGGACTGGCCATCGTGATGGAGGCCGATCATTTCTGCATGCACTGGCGCGGCGTGAAGGACACTTCAGCCAAGATGGTCAACAGCGTGATGCGCGGCGCCTTCCTGAAAGACCCCAACCTGCGCCGCGAATTTCTGTCCCTGCTCGACCAGACCAAGAGCTGACCGTTCGAACCCCCGCCAGCCGCCCAGGAGAAACCCATGCTCGTGCGCTTGATGTATGCCAGCCGCGCCGCCGATTCCGTCGATCAGGACACTCTGGCTGCGATCCTCAAGAAGTCCAAGGCCAACAACCCCGGGATAGGCGTGACCGGAGTGCTGTGCTTTTCCGGCGGCATCTTTTTGCAGGTGCTCGAGGGCGGACGTTCGCCGGTCAGCGCGCTCTACAACCGCATCGCCAACGACCCGCGGCACCACGACGTGGTGCTGCTGAGCTATGAGGAAATTGGCGAACGCAGCTTTGCCAGCTGGTCGATGGGGCAGGTCAACCTCAACCGGCTGAATCCGGGCCTGCTGCTGAAGTATTCGGAGCGCCCGGAGCTCGACCCTTACGCGGTGTCAGGTCAGGTGTCGCTCGCGCTGTTCAACGAGTTGGTGGCCACCGCCTCGATCATGGGCCAGGGCTGCTGAGCCGGGGCTTGTCGGCCGTCACAGGGTGCCGGCCACCCTGAAGCCAAACAGGTGGGCGATGACCCACGTCGGGAACTGCCGCACAGCCCGGTTGTAGTGATCGGTCGCCACGTTGAACTGATCGCGGGCAAACGCCAGTGTGTTGTCAGCGGCCGTCAGCTGCTCGACGAGAAACTCGGTCTCCAGACCACTCAGGCGCTCGTGACCGGCAGGCAATGCGGCCAGCAGGCGCTGGCGTGCCGAGGTCAGTACCGACTCGGCCAGACGCACACTGCTCGCCAAGGGGGCGGAGGCGGGTTGCGCCAGCAGCGCATCACCGGCCCCCTGCAACTGGGCGCAAGCGGCCCGAACGGCATCGCTCCACTGCGTGGACGGCTCGAGGACCGGGGCCAGCCCATCGCACCAGCGCAGCAACAGGTCGTGGCGCTGCCGGATCTGCGACTCGAGCGGCGCGATGGCGCGAGCGATCGCGTTGCGCAAGGCAACCAGGCGGTTGTAGGCGCCCACGCCCCAGAACAGCAACAGCGCGCACAACGCCAACAAGGCGATCTGGGTGGTGCTCATGCGGGAGCGATCACTGCGTCAGCCGCGACACGGTTCGGCTCAAGTGCGCACTTCGCCCTGCCCCAGCACGACCCACTTCAACGAGGTCAGTCCCTCCAGGCCCACCGGGCCGCGGGCGTGCAGCTTGTCGGTGCTGATGCCGATTTCGGCGCCCAGGCCGTATTCGAAGCCGTCGGCAAAGCGCGTGCTGGCGTTGACCATCACGCTGGATGAGTCGACCTCGCGCACAAAACGCATGGCGCTCGGATGGTGCTCGGTCAGGATGGCGTCGGTGTGGTGCGAACCGCAGCGGTTGATGTGCGCGATGGCCTCGTCCAGATCGGCCACCACCTTGACGCTGATGATGGGCGCCAGGTACTCCTCGAACCAGTCCTGCTCGGTGGCCGCCACCACGCGCGCGCCGGGGACGCCCGACAGCAACGCCACGCTGGCAGCATCGCCGCGCATCTCGACGCCCTTCGCGGCAAACAGCGCGCCGATGCGCGGCAGGAACTCACCGGCAACCGCCGCGTGAACCAGCAGCGACTCGGCGGCGTTGCACGGGCTGTACTTCTGCGTCTTGGCGTTGTCGGTGACGCGCAGCGCCAGCGCCATCTCGGCAGTGGCATCGACGTAGACATGACAGTTGCCGTCGAGGTGCTTGATCACGGGCACCTTGGCCTCGCGCGAGATGCGCTCGATGAGCCCCTTGCCGCCCCGCGGAATGATCACGTCCACCGCTTCGGGCGAGGCGATCAGGTGGCCCACGGCGGCACGGTCGGTGGTCTCCACCAGCTGCACGGCTTCAGCGGGCAAACCGGCTTCCACCAAGGCGGCTTGCACCAGCTTCCACAGCGCCAGGTTGGAGTGGATGGCCTCGGAGCCACCGCGCAAGATGCACGCGTTGCCGCTCTTGATGGACAGCGAGGCCGCCTCGATCGTCACGTTGGGCCGGCTCTCGTAGATCATGCCGAACACGCCCAGCGGCACGCGCATCTGGCCCACCGAAATGCCGCTCGGGCGCTGGCGCAAGTGGGTGATCTCGCCGATCGGATCGGGCATGGCGGCGATCTGCTCGCAGCCTTCGGCCACGGTGGCGATCACCGCGTCGGTGAGCTTGAGCCGGTCGACCATGGCCGCGGGCGTGCCGGCCGCGGTGGCTGCGGCCAGATCGAGCGCGTTGGCCTCGCGCAGCGCGGCGGGGTCCGCGCGCAGCAAGCGCGCCAGCGCCACCAGCGCAAGGTTGCGTGCGGCCGTGGGGGCAGCGGCCATGCGGGCGCTGGCAGCGCGGGCGGCCAAGCCCATGCGGGCGATCAGGGCTTGCAGGTCGGGCGTGGTCATCGCAAAAAACTCCACATCAGGGACAAAACAAACGCAGCGGGCGCGGCAAGGTCCTAGCCGCGCTCGAACTTGAACACCGCGGTGCTGGCCATCAGGTTGGGCCAGCGACGCACGCAAGCGCCGTCCTGGATGCCGAACGCATCGAGCACACGCAGCCCGCAACGCTGCGCCAGCCCTTCGAAATCAGCATAGGTGCTCACGCGGATATTGGGCGTGTCGTACCACTCGTAGGGCAGCGCACGGGTCACGGGCATGCGCCCGCCGATGACGCTGAGCCGGTTGGGCCAATGCGCGAAATTCGGGAACGACACGATGCCGATGCGCCCGACGCGGGCGGTCTCGAGCAGCATGCTCTCGGTGTTGCGCAGGTGCTGGAGCGTGTCAAGCTGCAGCACCACATCGAAGCTTTGGTCATCGAAGATGGCCAGGCCTTCTTCGAGGTTCAGCTGGATCACGTTGACGCCGCGCTGCTCGCACGCCAGCACATTGGCGTCGGCGATTTCGATGCCATAGCCGGTGCACTGGCGTTGGTCGCGCAAGTAGGCCAGCGTCTCGCCCGAGCCGCAGCCCAGATCGAGCACGCGCGAACCGGGCGGCACCAATGAGGCGATCAGCTCGAGTGCTTGATGGTTGTTCATCGCGCGGCCTCCGGGGCGATCTCGCTGGCGATGTGCTCGAAGCGCGCGCGCAGCACGCCGTGGTAGCGAGCGTCGTCAAGCAAGAAGGCGTCGTGCCCGTGCGGCGCGGCGATTTCGGCGTAACTGACGTCGAGCCGGTTGTCGAGCAGCGCCTTGACGATCTCGCGTGAGCGCGCCGGCGGAAAGCGCCAGTCGGTGGTGAAACTCACCAGCTGGAATTTCGCGCGCGCCTTGGCGAATGCGGCCGACAGGTTGCCGCCGTGCTCACGCGCAGGATCGAAGTAGTCGAGCACCCGGGTGATCAGCAAGTAGCTGTTGGCGTCGAAATACTCGCTGAACTTGTCGCCCTGGTGGCGCAGGTAGCTCTCGATCTCGAACTCGATGTCTTGCGTGGTGTATCGCGGCTCGGTGGCATCGCGCAGGTTGCGGCCGAACTTGGCGGCCATCGTGTCGTCGCTCAGATAGGTGATGTGGCCGATCATGCGAGCCACCCGCAGGCCACGCTTGGGGACCACGCCATGCGCCTGATAGTGGCCCGCGTGGAAGTCGGGGTCGGTCACGATGGCGCGACGGGCCACCTCGTTGAACGCGATGTTCTGGGCCGACAGATTCGGCGCCGTCGCGATGGCGATGCAGTGCCTGATGCGCTGCGGGTAACGGATCGCCCAGTCGAGTGCCTGCATGCCGCCCAGGCTGCCGCCGATCACCGCAGCGAGTTGGGTGATCCCCAGCGCTTCGCACAGGCGTGCTTGCGCGTCGACCCAGTCTTCGACGGTGACCACCGGGAAGTCGGCGCCGTACGGCTGCTGGGTGGCCGGGTTGAGGTGCGTCGGACCCGTCGAGCCGAAGCACGATCCGGGGTTGTTGACGCCGATCACGAAGAAACGGTCCGTGTCCAGCGGCTTGCCCGGGCCCACCAGGTTGTCCCACCAGCCGGTGCTTCTGGAATCGCCCTCGTAGACACCCGCGACGTGGTGGCTGGCATTGAGCGCGTGGCACACCAGCACCGCGTTCGAGCGCTCGGCGTTGAGCGAGCCGTAGGTCTCGAACATCAGCGTGTAGTCGCGCAACACCGCACCGCTGCGCAGCGGCAGTGGCTGCGCGAACGACATCGTTTGCGGTCGGACGTGTCCCAGCAAATTCATCAACATGCACACGGTACGCGGCCGGCCGCTCGGCGGCTCAAGCCTGGGTCAAGGGGGCGGCGACGGGCGCCGGCGGACGCGCAAAAAGCGGGGTCTCGGAAATCCTGTGTTTAGCGGGTTTTGTAGAGCGCCCGCAAGCCGGAGCAAATCAGCGCTGGAGCCAGTATAGCCAGCCACCCCGACGGCTCCAGCAGAGCACCACGGCGCCCAGAACAAGGCGGATTGCAAGGGTCTGTTCCCGAGCCGCTACGTCGCTCCAGCGGCTAGGATCATCCGGACCGGCCGTCGGGCCGCTTTGTGAGGAACGCCCATGACCGCCTGGCTCTCGAAACTCGACGCCCACCTGCCGATTCGCTATGCCACGTGGGTCGCCTGCGCGGTCGGCTTCGCGATCAGCCTGTGGGTCGAACTCACGATGCCTCTTGGGGTGGGCTGGTTCTGGCTCGTGCCGCTGGCACTCGGAGCGCTGGTGCTGGTTGGCGGCCACGACGCCCGGCAGCAAAGCCACTCGATCCTGCGCAACTACCCGGTCATCGGCCACCTGCGCTTTCTGCTCGAACTGATCCGCCCCGAAATCCGCCAGTACTTCATCGAAAGCGACAGCGAAGCGGCGCCGTTTTCACGGCAGCAGCGCTCACTGGTCTACCAGCGGGCCAAGGGTGAGTCGGACAAGCGCCCGTTTGGCACGCAAAAGGACGTCAACGCCCAAGGCTACGAGTGGATCAACCACTCCTTGCAGCCCACCAGACTGCGCGGCCACGACTTTCGCATCGTCATCGGTGGCGCTGCGGGAACGTCCGGCACGCCATGCACGCAGCCCTACAGCGCCAGCGTGTTCAACATCTCGGCCATGAGCTTCGGCGCGTTGTCGGCCAACGCCATCCTCGCTCTCAACGAGGGTGCCCGTCGCGGCGGCTTTGCCCACGACACCGGCGAGGGCTCGATCAGCCGCTACCACCGCGGGGCACTCGGCGATGGCTCAGGCGGCGATTTGATCTGGGAAATCGGCTCGGGGTACTTCGGCTGCCGCAATGCCGATGGCAGCTTCAATGCCGATCTGTTTGCCCAGAACGCAGCCAGCACCCAGGTCAAGATGATCGAGCTCAAGCTGAGTCAAGGCGCCAAGCCGGGGCACGGCGGTGTGCTGCCCGGCCCGAAGGTGACCATCGAAATCGCCGAGGCGCGTGGCGTGCCGCCGGGGGTCGACTGCGTGAGCCCGGCCAGTCACAGCGCGTTCACCACGCCGATCGAAATGATGCAGTTCATCGACCGCCTGCGTGGCTTGTCCGGCGGCAAGCCGGTGGGCTTCAAGCTGTGCATCGGTCACCCTTGGGAGTGGTTTGCGATCGCCAAGGCGATGCTCGAGACCGGCATCACACCCGACTTCATCGTGGTCGATGGCGGCGAAGGTGGCACCGGCGCCGCGCCGCTGGAATTCACCGATCACGTCGGCGCGCCGCTGCAAGAAGGTCTGATGCTCGTGCACAACACGCTGGTCGGTCTGAACCTGCGCGACCGCGTGAAGATCGGCTGTGCCGGCAAGATCGTCAGTGCGTTCGACATCGTGCGCGCCATGGCGCTGGGCGCCGATTGGTGCAATTCAGCCCGGGGGTTCATGTTCGCGCTGGGCTGCATCCAGGCCCAAACCTGCCACACCGGCGCATGCCCCACCGGCGTGAGCACCCAGGATCCCTGGCGGCAGCAAGCGCTGGTGGTGCCGACCAAGGCCGAACGGGTGTTCAACTTTCACCAAAGCACGCTCAAGGCGCTGCAAGAGCTGGTGCAAGCGGCGGGGCTCAACCACCCCGAAGGCATCACCGCCGACCACATCGTGCGTCGCAGCGAGAACAACAAGGTCCAGCTGCTGAGCAACTTGCTGCCCTTCGTCAAGCCGGGTGAGCTGCTCGCTGGCGAGCTGCCCCACAACGTCTTCAGGCTTTACTGGCCCATGGCCCAGGCGAACAGCTTTCAGGTGGTGCCGGCGGGCTGAAGCCCCTCTCAGGCCGGTGGCTGGCTGTCGATGAAGCTGGGGCGGGCATACAGTTTTTCGGACAACCGCTGCAAATTGCCGTACGAACTGCGCCAGTCGATGTGCGCAAAGCGGAAGTCGAGATACCCCAGCGCGCAGCCCACGGCCACATCGGCCAGCGTGAGATGGTTGCCGTTGCAGCACCAGGGCTTGTCGGCCAGACCCGAACTCATGGCGGCCAGCGAGGAATGCACCTTGCCCATCTGGCGATCCACCCACGCGGCACTGCGCTCGCCGTCGGCACGACCGGCCCAGGTCTGTTCGAGTCGCACCGAGACAGCAGCATCGAGCACGCCATCAGCCAGCGCTTCCCAGGTGCGCACCTCGGCGCGCTCACGGCCGCGCTCGGGAATCAGTCGGCCCACCGGCGACAAGGTGTCGACGTACTCGACGATCACCCGCGAATCAAACACGGCCTCGCCGCCCTCCATCACCAGACAAGGGACCTTGCCCAACGGGTTGGACGCGAGGATGCGGTCTTCGCCCCACACGTCTTCGAGCTCGAGGTGGTAGTCGAGCTTCTTTTCGGCCAGCACGACGCGAACCTTGCGCACGTAAGGGCTGGTGAGCGAACCGAGGAGTTTCATGAAGGAACGCGTGACGCGTGTGGTCGCAGGAGGAAAGACGGGTGTAACCGGATGTGAAATTCATTCTAACGACGCGATTTTTCAATCCGGCAGCCCGCCCCACCCTCATCTCGCGCGGCGGCGCGCGCCCCTGGTGCCGGCAGCGCCGTGACGCCGCACCGCGCGCCATGGCCCCTAAACTTCGGCCACTCCCTGCCCACCGCGGCTTCATGCCCGCGCACGTCTGATGAACCTGTCTGCACTCACCGCCTTGTCGCCGCTGGACGGCCGTTATGCCGCCAAGGTTGCGCCGTTGCGCGCGCTGCTCAGTGAATACGGCCTGATGCACCGCCGCGTGCAGGTCGAAGTCGAGTGGTTCATCGCGCTGTCTGACGCCGGACTGCCGGAGTTCGCACCACTGTCGCAATCCGCTCGCACGCTGTTGCGCGCCAAGGTGAGCGGTTTTTCAGAGGCTGACGCGCAAGCCATCAAGGACATCGAGCGCACCACCAACCACGACGTCAAGGCGGTCGAATACTGGCTCAAGGCGCAGTTCGCAGGCACGCCGGAGCTGCTTGCAGCCAGCGAGTTCGTGCACTTCGCCTGCACCAGCGAGGACATCAACAACACCAGCCATGCGCTGATGCTGCAAGCCGCGCGCGCCGAGGTCATGCTGCCAGCGCTCGACCGCATCATCGCGTCGATGACCGCTCTGGCTCACGCTTTGGCCGCAGTGCCCATGCTCAGTCGCACCCACGGCCAGACCGCCAGCCCGACCACGCTGGGCAAGGAAGTCGCCAACGTGGTGGCGCGGCTGCTGACTGCGCGCGCGCGCGTCGCCGGCGTGCAGTTGCTGGCCAAGATGAACGGCGCAGTGGGCAACTACAACGCGCACCTGGCGGCCTACCCCGATGTCGATTGGGAGGCTTTCAGCCGCGCCGTGGTCGAGCAGCAGCTCGGCCTGAGCTTCAACCCGTACACGATCCAGATCGAGCCGCACGACTGCATGGCCGAGCTGTTTGACGCCATCACGCGCAGCAACACCATCCTCATCGACTGGTCGCGTGATGTGTGGAGCTACATCAGCCTGGGCTTTTTCAAGCAGCGGCTCAAAGAAGGCGAAATCGGCAGCAGCACCATGCCGCACAAGGTCAACCCGATCGACTTCGAGAACGCCGAGGGCAACTTCGGCCTGGCCAACGCGCTGCTCACGCACCTGAGCCAGAAGCTTCCGATCAGCCGCATGCAGCGCGACCTCACCGACAGCACCGTGCTGCGCAACATGGGCGTGGCACTGGGCTACGCGCTGCTCGGCGCCGACAGCCTGTTGCGCGGGCTGGGCAAGCTCGAGGTCAATGAGGCAAAACTCGCCGCCGACCTCGACGATGCCTGGGAGGTGCTTGCAGAACCCATCCAGACGGTGATGCGCCGCTACAGCCTGCCCAACCCCTACGAGCGGCTGAAGGAGCTCACACGCGGCAAGTCCATCACCCGCGAGTCGATCCAGCAGTTCATCGGCACGCTGGAGATTCCGGCGGCCGAAAAAGAGCGCCTGCTCGCGATGACACCGGGCTCGTACACCGGACTGGCTGCCGACCTGGCGCGGCGCATCGGCTGATACGCGGCGCCATGAAATTCATCGATCAGCTGGCCGCCGCCGAGCGCGTCAACGACTCCTTGCTGTGCGTCGGACTCGATCCCGAGCCATCGAAATTTCCGGGCGCCTGGAAGGACGATGCCGCTCGCATCTTCGACTTTTGCGCGGCGATCGTTGATGCCACCAAGGATCAGGCGATCGCCTTCAAGCCGCAGATCGCCTACTTCGCGGCGCACCGCGCCGAGGACCAGCTCGAGCAGCTGATCACGCACATCCACACGGTCGCGCCGCAGGTGCCGGTGATCCTCGACGCCAAGCGCGGCGACATCGGCAGCACCGCGCAGCAATACGCCCGCGAGGCCTTCGAGCGCTACCGCGCCGATGCGCTCACGCTGTCGCCGTTCATGGGCCACGACTCGATCGAACCGTATTTCGACTACCCGGACAAAGGTCTGATCCTGCTGTGCCGCACGTCGAATCCGGGCGGCTCGGACCTGCAGGCGCAGCGGCTGGTCGGCGCCGACGGCCGCCCCGGGGACCTGCTGTTCGAGCACGTGGCACGGCTCGCGCAAGGCGCGTGGAACCGCACCGGCCAGCTCGGCCTGGTGGTGGGTGCGACCTTCCCGGCCGAGATCGCACGCGTGCGCGAACTCGCGCCCACGCTGCCGCTGCTGATTCCCGGGGTCGGCGCGCAAGGCGGTGATGCCGCCGCCACGGTGCGCGTGGGCTGGCGCTCGCAGGCCGGACACACCACCGGGGCGATCGCCGTCAACTCCTCGCGCGCGATCCTGTACGCCAGCGCGGGTGATGACTTCACGGTGGCGGCGCGGCGGGTGGCCGAGGCGACACGCCAGCAACTGAACGCGGCACGCTGAGCCCGCGCGCGCCTGGCGCCGCGACGATCAATCCAGGCTGACCTCGGCGCGCACCACGCCGGCCCGATCGGCACGAGCGCTGACCGCCAGCCGCGTGCCTTGCGGCGCACGCACCACCCACTCACCGACCGCGCGGTCGGCCGTCACGTTGCCACCCGGCATGGACAGCAGCGAACTCCTGGGCGCATGGCCTTCGAGCTGCGGACCTTCGTAGCGCGACTTGCCACTGACCAGCGAGACCGCCGTGCCGTCGGTGCCATTGCCGGTGGGCAGGTGGATCTCGAACATCACGCCGCGCACGACCTTGCGCTCGAGCGCACGTTTGCTGATGTACGACGGCAGCCAGCCGCTGTTGGCCACCGCGAGGCGCACACGCCAGGTGTCGGGGCCGAGTGCGCGCACCTCGGTGCGCAGCAGCTCGAGCCGGGGCAGACTCAAGGCCAGTTGCGTCATCCACGCCGGGAAACGTGCAGCCTCGCGTTCACGCAGGTGCGGCGGCGGATTGCGCCAGTAGTTCTGGAAATCCCAGCCGCCGATCTCGACCGCGCCGAGCTGAGGGTGATCAAACGCGCGCCACTCCACATGCGCCTGACCGTCGCAGTGCTCATCGCTCCACTTGAGCAGCTTCAAGTCGTCTTCGACCGGGTGCTCGCGGTACCAGTCGATCCACGGGTACCCGGTGATGCCGGCCTCGGCGTTGGGCGCCCAGATTTCCACCGTCCAGAACAGCGCGCCCAGGTGCTCGTAGACCCAGTCCTGCGTGCCGGTGATGATTTCCTTGGGGTGGTACTTGAACTCGTGCCACGCGCTGACCGCCGGATAGCCGGTGAGCTTGGCGCCCAAGGCGCTGAAGCGCTTGAACGACCACAGGTCCTCGGGGATCATGTCCTCGTCGGATTGCGTGCCCATGGGCCGCAGGATCACGCCGCTGTGCGTGTGAAAGCTGATGGCCGCGCCGATGTTGGGGTGGCCGGTGATGAAGTCGACCATCGCGCGCACCTCAGGCTCACTGGTCGGATAGGGGCCGGCGCCGGTCTGCTCGTACTCCTGGCGCCACTGCGACGGGAAGTTGCGGTTCAGGTCCAACCCCTCGACATCGGCGTTGATTTTCACGGTCAGGCCGTCGTAGCGCTTGAGCGTGCCCTCGGGCATGACGCGGTAGTACTCGCCACCGAATTCGCCGGGCTCGCGCGGCACCATCAGCCGGGGGTCGAGCTCGCAGCGCTTGTGGCCGCCGTGAGGATCCGCGATGCGCATCATGAGCACGCGGCCGTCGCCATCGATGTCTTCCATGGTCAGCCCGTCGACCGGGTCTTCGGCCCACGGGTAGCGCCGCGTCGACGAGCGAATGTGGCGCGGCCGGTCGGCCAGCGCGAGCTCGGCGCCGTCGGGGTTCAGGCGCGGACACAGGTAGACCACGCGGGTGTCCAGCAGCTGCGTGATCTTCGCGTCGCGGCCGTATCCGGTGACCAGCTGGTGCAGGTAGTAAAGACACGCGGTACTGGCCGTCAACTCGGCCGCGTGGATGTTGCCGTCGGCCCAGAACGCGGGCTTGTCGGTGTCGATGCCGGTGACCGCATTCGTGACCACCGCCAGCCAGATGTCGCGGCCTTCGTGGCTTTGGCCGATCGACACCACCGACACCAGATCGGGGTGCGCTGCGGCGTAGTCGGCGAGCAGTTGCGTCAGCGCGTCGTGCCGGTAGAACGTGTCGAAGCGCGGAGCAGGGGTGGCGGGTGCGTTCATGGACAGGCTCGGCAGGGTGTGAGTCGGTCAGGCCATCTTAGGTGGTGGCCGTTGGCGACGCGTCACACCGCCAGCGGCTCGCCGGCCACGAACACCTTCAACTCGCCGGGCGCAAAGTCCACCCAGGGCTCGTCGCGCGTGAGCGGCTCGGTGACGATCACCGCGACCCGGTCCGATGGCGTGGTCAGCCGCGAGAAGTCGACGCTGATGTCGCCGTCTTGCAGCCGCGCTTCGCGAAACGGATGTTGGCGCACCAGGTAGGTCAGCTTCGTCGAGCAGTGCGCCCACAGCGCCTCGCCCTGGCTGAGCATGAAGTTGAAGGTGCCGTGCGCGGCAATCTGGGGCACCAGCTCGCGCAGCGTGGCGGTGAGTTCGGCCACCGGCGGCAAGCTGGCGTGCGCCTTGGCCAGCTCTTGCATCAGCCAGCAAAACGCCAGCTCGCTGTCGGTGTCGCCCACCGGGTGGAACGACGCATGCAGCCGCGGCGCATAACCGGTGAGGTTGCCGTTGTGCGCGAACACCCAGTAGCGGCCCCACAGCTCGCGCACGAACGGGTGGGTGTTTTCCAGCGCCACGCGGCCCTGCGTGGCCTTGCGGATGTGGGCGATCACGTGGTCCGAGCGGATCGGGTAGTTCTGCACCAGTTCGGCCACCGGCGAATGGCGCGCGCTTTGCGCATCGACGAACAGACGCAGCCCGGCGCCCTCGAAGAATGCAATGCCGAAGCCGTCCCGATGCTCCTCGGCACGGGTGGCAAAGCCGGTGAAGCTGAACATGATGTCGGTCGGCGTGTTCCCGTTCATCCCGAGCAGTTGGCACATGGGTCGGTCCTTCAGCGCCGGTCGAACAGCAGCCGCCACCACGCGCTGGGGCTGGTCAGGCTGCTGGGAACATGGGTTTCCTCGAGCACGCCGCTCATGCGCTTGAGGCGGCCCGGGCTGCGGCGCGCGCTCCACACCAGCAGGTCAACCAGCCACGGATGGTCGTTGACGGCGTTGGCGCGCTCGTAGACCGCATAGCGCGGCGCCAATGCGCGCACCCGCTGTTCGTAAGTGGCGCGCACCTGCGAATCGCCTGTGGCATCGCAGCGCCCCTCGATCACCGCTTCGGCAGCCAGGATGCCGGTTTCCATCGCCTTGCCGATGCCCTCGCCGGTGAAGGCATAGGTGCTGCCCGCGGCCTCGCCGGTCACCAGCAGGCCTGGGCGCGAGAACTGCGCACCCTCGAGCGAGCAGCGCAGCGGCGCACCCTTGAGCTCGCCGACCCACTCGCCGCTGCCCACCAGCTCGCCCGCGGCGGGGTGCACGCGGGTGAATGCCTCGAACATCGAGCGCAGGTTGACGTCTTGCATCGTCTCGCCGCCGCGCGAGCCCGCACCACGGCGCTTGGCATGGCTGTGCGCCACGCCCACACCGATGTTGAACACACCGTTCGGGCAAGGAAAGATCCACCCGTAGCCGCGCTTCATGTGCCGGTGCCACACCACTTCCAGCTCGGTGATGCGCCCGACCAGCGCCGGGTTGCGCACATAGCCGCGCAGCGCCACGCCGCTGGGCGTGCGGCGCTCGCACACACCGGCGGCTTGCAGCGCCAGCGGCGGCGCGCCGCTGGCGATCAGCACCCACGCCGCGCGCACCTCGTGCTCGGTGTCGCCCGAACGCAGCCGCGCACCCACCACCCGCACCACGCCGTCCACCGTGGATTCGAGCGGTCCCACAAAGCGCAGAGGCGCGAACATGCGCGCGCCGGCCGCGGCCGCACCGCGGCAAAGAATCAGATCGAGCTGGCGACGTGGCAGCACCGCCAGCGTGCCAGGCACGTCCACTCGACCGCCGCGCGGGCCGATCACGGCGACATGTCCCGCCGCTTGCGCCTGGCCCAGCACCTCGTCGAGCAACCCCAGACGGCGCAGCGCGTGATGGGCGTCGGGAATCAGCCCGTCGCCGCAGACCTTGTCGCGCGGAAACGCCTGCTGATCGACGAGCACCACATCGAACCCGGCGCGCGCCAGCGTCAGCGCGGCCGCGCTGCCTGCGGGGCCCGCGCCCACGACGATCACATCGCATCGCGCGGGCAGATCGGACGGCGACAGGTTGATGTCGCAGCTTGGGGCAATGGCCAAAGTGGGGCTCACGGGAAAAGCGGCGCTCGCGCGATCAGACGGCGTAAAGGTGGAAGAAGCCGTTTTGATACACCGGTCTGAGGCCTTCGCCCTGCAGCGGCCGCTCGCTCAAGATGAAGTCGATTCGATACCTTTTCTTGATCTCGGGCAGGGCCGAAATGTCCTTCACGACCAGATCGCGTGCCAGCACACGCTGGTACCACTCATAGATCAACAGGTTGGTGGTCGGCACAAATTTGTAGACAGAAAAGCTGTCCCGCTGCGTCTTGCGGATGAAAGCCAGATGTCCTGGCGAACGGTCTTCGAGATCCAGAACGACCGCCGCCGAATCCGTGTTGAGCCGGATCCAGTCGGTCGTCGAATTCAGCGCCGCCTGCTTGCCCGAGGGGTATGCCACGCGATACGAGTCCACCCCGTTCCGGTAAAGCCGACTGCCCAGCCCCAGCGCGACGAATACCAGCATCACCGAGACCACGGTGAGCTGACGGGTTCGCCCATTTGAATCTTCAGCTGGGGATCTGGATTCCGCAGGGTGCAGCCAGCCTGATTTCTTGAACAGCACGAACAGCAAGGTCAAGCTCAGGAAAAGTGAAAGAGCGCTCGTCCTGTAGGGATAAAACTTCAAGAACACACCCTGGGTGTCCAAAACGGCGGTCAGGAGACTGAGGAACTGTTGCGCAAAAAGGATGAGGCTCAACAGGCAGAGCGTGCGAATGGCAGGGTCCTTGTCCTTGCCATGGGTCTTGATGCACAACCAGCCCATGACCGCGCTCAACGCCACCCCGATCCGCACCGCAGTGTCTCCATGCAACAGCTTCGCCATGACGGCGAGGTGATGCGGGTTTCGGACGTAGGCATAGACCCAGCTCACGGTCATGCCGTCGATCACGTTCGGGTTGTGAACAAGGTATTTGCCCGCGAGATAGAACGCCAGAGGCATCAGCAGCGCGGCCAGTATCAATGCGGAGACGAACAGCTCCCGCAAGGGTATGCGACGAAGAAGAAAATAGGCACCTAGCGCCAGAACATACCAGCCGCCCACCAAAACATGGAAGTAAATGGCAGCGGCGGCAAATACCACGGACAACCGCGTTCTCTCCTCAAGCAAATAATAAATACTGTAAAAAACGAAGGCATAAGAAACGACTTTGGTCTCAAAGGACCTGAAGATCCATTCATTCCCAAAAAAGCTTTGGTGAGACACCACAAATGCGGTCAGAAGAAAAACCGCCTCCAGGTGACTGAACCGCAATTTCTTGAAGAAAAGAGACAGTGGAAAGGCCAAAAGAATCGCACACAGCGTTCGCCCCAGCGCCGCGATCTGCTCAAAGCTGGCAAAGCCCAAGGCCCAACCCACCACGGTATCGAAAATGATGCGGGTTCCGGGGACGTCCTTGATACTCAGGGCACCGGGAATCCAGTGCGGGTCCGCAAAAGCCTTCGCGAATACAAAATACTCTTCTTCGTTGTCGCTCAACCTGATGGAAAGCGTCGCCAGAAAAATAACCGCGAACATCAATACCCGCAGATCAATCCTGTTGATCAGATCGACAAACTTCCGGGTTTCATTTTTCATGGGTGGTCTTGTATGTCCCGACGTCCAGAGCGTTCGCCTGAGGGCCTGAGCGTCCTCTGGCCGCCGACTGCGGTGCAGATTGTGGGCGCGTCGCGGTCGCCCTCCTAGAATCCCGCTTCTGCTCGCCCACCCGCCTTGACACTCCGTCCCCTGCCCACACCACAGTCCGATGCGGCCTGCGGGGTCGTGTTGGCAGTCACGACCCGGGTGTGCCGCTGATGGCTCTCGGGCGCCAGCACGCCATGCAACTGCTGCGTCTGGTGGGAGCACCACTGCTGCTGTCGGCCGTGGTGTGGCTGGCCGGCCCGCAAGCCGTGCTGGCAGCGGTGCGAGGCGCCGACCTGGGCTGGCTGGCGCTGGGTCTGGTCAGTGCAACCGCAGGCAACACCTCTTCGTCTTTGCGTTGGGCCGAGCTCGCGCGCTGGCTGGGCCACCGGGTGCACGCGCGCTGGGCCATCGCGGTGTATTTCCGCGGCGTGGCCATCAATGCACTGTTGCCCGGGGCGGTGCTCGGCGGCGACATGTTTCGCGCCTGGCAACTGAACCGCGACGGCTGCGCGATGGGCGCGGCGAGTCTGTCGGTGGTGCTGGATCGTCTGAGCGGGCTGTGGATCCTGTTCGCGCTCGGCGCACTTGCGCTTTTCGTCGGGCTGGGTACGCCCGAGATGGACATCCTGCGCGCGCGACTGCATGTGCCCGACGGGTGGCCGTCGGGAGTGATCGCCGCCAGCTTGCTGAGCGTCGTGCTGTTGTTGCCTTTGCTGGTGCTGAGCACGCTCGCGGCACTGGCCGGCTGGGGCGCCAAGCCCGGTGGACGGCGGGCGATGGCGGTCGATCTGCTGCGCCGTCCGGACGGTTTTCAGCAGTACCGGCGCCAGGCTGTCGCCTCGCTGGCGGTACAGGCCTTTGCGGTGGGCGCGCTGTACTGCGCGGGGCGCGCCTTTGGCGTCGTGCTGCCATGGTGGGTGGTGGCTTTCACGGCGGGGCCGATCTTCGTGTTTGCCGCGCTGCCGGTGAGCTTTGGCGGCTGGGGCACACGCGAAGTGGCCACCGTCACCGCCTGGTCGGCCTTTGGGATCGCACCGCCGTTGGCGGTGGCCGCGGCGGCGGCCTTCGGTATCTATGCGCTGGCGCAAGCCACACTGGCCTGGTTGCCGATACCGTCCAAGCCATCGGTTGCACCCCACACCCCCTGATTTGCGGGCATGTCCTTGAAGCCATCCACACCGACGTCCGGTCCCGGCACACAGCCACCGCACGTGGTTCATCTGGAAACCGGTCGCTTCGTCTACGGCGGCGCGCGTCAGGTGCTGTACCTGACCGAGCATCTGCCCGCGCTGGGCGTGCGCAGCACGCTGGTGTGCGCCAAAGGTGGCGAGATGGCCAGCCGGGCGCGCGCGTCGGGCACCGAGGTGATCGAGCTGGCCACCCTGGGCGATGCGGATGTGTCGATCGTGTGGCGATTTGCCGCGCTGCTGCGTCGGCTCAAGCCCGATCTGGTGCACATCCACAGCCGGCGCGGTGCCGACGTGTGGGGCGCGCTGGGCGCCAAACTGGTCGGCGCACCCACGGTGATGACCCGGCGCAACGACACGCGCGAGGCGCAACTGGCGCTGTGGCTCAAGTACCCGCTGTACCGCCACATCGTGGCCATCGCTGAGGGTGTGAAAGACGTGCTGGTCAGCCAGGGCGTCCCCGGTTCGGACATCACCGTGGTGCACAGCGCGATCGACCCGGCGCACTTCCAGCACCCGCGCTCACGCGCCGAGCTGGCCGCCACCTTCGATCTGGATCCGGCGCAGCCCATCCTGGGCATCGCCGCGCAACTCATCGAGCGCAAGGGCCACGCGCTGCTGTTCGAGTCCCTTCAGATGCTGGCCTCGCGCTACCCGACCGCCCAGCTGATCGTGTTCGGGCGCGGGCCGCTGTCCGAAAGCCTGCCGCCATTGGCTGCGCTGCATGGCTTGCAGCAGCGGGTGCGTTTCGCGGGCTTTCGAGCCGACCTCGAGTTGTGGATGGGCGCGCTCGATGTGCTGGTGCACCCGGCCTACACCGAAGGCCTGGGCAATGTGTGCCTGCAAGCCGCCGCCGCGGGTGTGCCGTGCATCGGCTCGCGCGTGGGCGGGATCCCCGAGGCCGTGGCCGATGGGGTGACTGGATTGCTGGTTCCAGTGGGCGATGCCGCTGCGCTGGCCGACGCGATCGACCGGCTGCTCAGCGATGCGCCGTTGCGCCAGCGGCTGGGCGCAGCCGGGCCGGCCTATGTGGAATCGGACTTCACGCCACCGGCCATGGCTGCGGGCAACCGCGCGGTTTACCGCCGCATCCTCGGACGCTGAGCGCACAGTGACACAGCCCATTCAACTTCCTGTCCATCACCCCACTCCACGGAGGCTCGCGCGATGACTGAAATCACCCAACTGGCCATTGAAAGCTGGGCCGGGCCTTGCTCCGCACTGGCCCAGACCACTGCGATCGATGCCCTCGAAAAAGGCGACGTGCTGCTGCTGCCGAAGCTCGATTTCGCGCTGCACGACGATGAACGCGCTCTGTACTTTCAGAACACTGGCGTCGAGGTCAAGGGCAAAAACATCAGCCTGAACCTGGCCGACAACAGCGTGCGCGGCAGTCATGCCAATGCAGCCGAACTGGGCGTGCTGCGCGACATGATGGTGCGCTTTGCCACCGACAGCCGCGCGCTGGTGCATGCCCTGCTGCCTGGTTACGTGAGCACCATCGAGCAGGGACGAACCAGCTTCCGGCCGGTCGAAGTGGCGGGTCGGGCAAGTTCCTGGCGCAAGGACGACACGCGGTTGCACGTCGACAGCTTTCCGTCGTCGCCGACCCGGGGCAAACGCATTCTTCGGCTGTTCACCAACGTGAACCCCCATGGCCAGGGGCGCAACTGGCGTCTGGGCGAGCGTTTCGAAGATGTGGCGCGCCGCTACCTCGGCTCGCTCCCGGAACCCCTTTGGGGCAGCAGCCAGGTGCTCGCGATGCTGGGCATCACCAAGGGCAGGCGCAGCAACTACGACCACTTCATGCTGCAGTTGCACGACCGCATGAAGGCCGACAGCGCCTATCAGGCCAGCGGCGGACAACGTGAATTCGCGTTTGCGCCGGGCTGCACCTGGCTGGTCTACACCGATCAGGTCCCTCACGCCGCCATGTCGGGGCGCTTCCTGTTCGAGCAAACGTTCTACCTGCCGGTCGCCGGCATGCACGACCCGGCCACGTCACCGCTGCGGGTGCTCGAGCGTTTGATGGGCCGCGAACTGGCCTGATCAGGGCCGCGGCGGCAGCACGGAAGCGCCGCTCGACACACCCTGCGAATTCCCGGCAGACGGGGGGTAAAGCCGCTGATCCTCGGACTGGACCTCGGCACTGCGGGTGAAGCGCAGGTGCGTGATGTCCGACGGGAAAAACATGCCCCAGCCCCACTCGAAGAAGATGCGCAGCCGCCGCCCGGTCGAGGGCATCTGCGAGAGGTAGTACGCCCGCCACACCAGCCAGGCCAGCCAGCCTGTGAGCGGCACCCCGTAGACCTCGGCCACGCCCTTGAGGTGACCGATCGAAGCCATGGCGCCGCGCGAGCGGTAACGAAACGGCGTGGTCGCGCGGCCGCTCATGGAGCGAATCAGGTTGCCCGCCAGGTGCCGCGCCTGGCGCACCGCAAACTGCGCCGTGGGTGGCGAGGTGCTGCCATCGAGCGCGTTGGGCACCGCGGCGCAGTCGCCGAGCGCCCAAAGACCCGGAAAGTCAGGCACCGACAGATCGCCGTTGACCACGATGCGGCCTTGAACACACGCGACGCCAATGCGCTCGAGCAGCGGATTGGCCGACGTGCCGATGGTGCCCAGCACGGTGTGGCCGGCCACCAGTTCGCCGTCTTTCAGATGCACCCCGGCGGCCGAAACCGACGCCGCCACGGTGTCCAGACGAACCGTCACCCCGCGTTGACGCAGGGAGTCCAGCGCGGCGGCGCCCAGCCGCGCCGACAGTTCGGGCAGCAGCCTGGACATGCCGTGCAGCACGGTGACCTTGAGCTCCTCGGGCGCCACCCGTGGGTAGTAGTGGCGGATGTCGCTCAGGCAGTCGATCAGTTCGCCCGCGACCTCGACGCCCGAGAAACCACCGCCGACGATGATGAAGTGGCCGAGATGCCGACGCAGTTCGGGATCGGACTCGAGCTCAATGCACGCCAGCCGGCGCAGCACCGTATTGCGGATGTGCATGGCATCGCCCACCGTCTTGAGCGGCAGGGCATGCTCGGCCATGCCGGGCATCAGGTCGAGCCGCGCACGGTTGCCCAGCGCGAAGACCAGGTGGTCGTACGGCAGCGTCATCTCGCCATTGAGCGCTTGCATCTTGAGCTGCCGCGCCTGGGTGTCGACGGATGCCACCGAGCCCATGATGAAGCGCTGCGAGACACCTTGCCGCAGCATCTCGCGCACCGGAACCACGATGTGCTCCGGGAACACCGACGCACCCACCGCCTCGGGCAGCATCGGGTTGAAGGTGGTGTAGCTGTTTTCGGAAACCAGCGTGAGCAAACAACCGGCAGGCAGCTGCCCGCTCAGCGTCCGAGCCAGGTTGGTGCCGGCAAAGCCGGCGCCAACAACGACGATACGGGTCGAAACGGACGTGTCCATACTGCAACTCACCCAAAGCCTGGGGCAGCCCATGCACGAATCGTGCGCGGGCTGTGACCGTACCGCTCAGATCTCTTCGTACAACGGCAGCGTCAGGAACTCTTCGAACGCGTCCTGAGTGCTCATCTTGGTGAAGATCTCGGCGGCGCGATCGAACTTGCCCTCGAAGCCACCGGCCTTGATCTTGGCGAGCTCTTCGGGCACCAGCGAGCGCACCAGCTCGGCGGTGACCTTGCGACCGTCCTCGAGCACGCCCTTGGGTGTGCGGATCCACTGCCACACCTGCGATCGGCTGATCTCGGCCGTGGCGGCGTCTTCCATCAGGTTGTGGATCGGCACGCAGCCGTTGCCCGCCAGCCAGGCGCCCAGGTAATGGATGCCCACGTTGATGTTCATGCGCAGGCCGGCTTCGGTGATGGGCGCTTCCGGCTGGAAGTTCAGCAGGTCGGCGCCGGTCACGTTGACTTCAGGCTTTTGCTTGTCGAACTGGTTCGGTCGATCGCCGAGCACCTCGACGAATTCCTTCATCGACGCTTCGACCAGCCCCGGGTGCGCGACCCAGCCGCCGTCGTAGCCGTCGGTGGCATCGCGGCGCTTGTCGGCAATGATGCCGGCCATGGCCAGGTCGTTCTTGACCGGGTCGTTCTTGATCGGGATCAGCGCGCTCATGCCGCCAATCGCCGGCGCACCGCGCTTGTGGCAGGTCTTGAGCAGCAGCAGAGCATATGCACGCATGAACGGCGCGGTCATCGTGACCTTGGCGCGGTCGGCCAGGCAGAACTCGCGGTCGAGCTTGAATTTCTTGATGCAGCTGAAGATGTAGTCCCAGCGGCCGGCATTCAGGCCGGCGCTGTGCTCGCGCAGTTCGTAGAGGATCTCTTCCATCTCGAACGCGGCCAGGATGGTTTCGATCAGCACCGTCGCCTTGATCGTGCCCTGTGGCAGACCCAGCTCGTTTTGCGTCATCACGAACACGTCATTCCACAGGCGCGCCTCAAGGTGACTTTCCATCTTCGGCAAATAGAAATACGGTCCGGCGCCACGGGCGAGTTGCTCCTTGGCGTTGTGGAACATGAACAGCGCGAAGTCGAAGATGCCCCCGTGCACGCGCTGGCCGTCGACCAAGACGTGCTTTTCATCGAGGTGCCAACCGCGCGGACGCACCTGCAGCGTGGCGATCTTGTCGTTGAGCTTGTACAGCTTGCCCTTGGACTCGTGAGTCAGCGTGCGGCGAATGGCTTGGCCGAGGTTGATCTGGCCTTGAATCTGGTTCGTCCACAGCGGCGAATTGCTGTCTTCGAAGTCGGTCATGTAGCTGTCGGCGCCGGAATTGAAGGCGTTGATGATCATCTTGGCCTCGACAGGCCCGGTGATCTCGACACGACGGCACTGCAGTGCGGCCGGGACCGGCGCGACCTTCCAGTCACCTTCGCGAATCGACTTGGTCTCGGGCAGAAAGTCGGGGCGCTCGCCCGCGTCAAGGCGCTTCGTGCGCTCGACACGCGCGGCCAGCAACTGCTGACGGCGTGGCTCGAACGCACGGTGCAGCTTGGCCACCAGTTCGAGCGCCGGCAACGTCAGGATCGTCTCGAATCCGGGAAGCATCGGCGCATTGATCTGCATGCCCGCAGGCAGACTCAGCGATCCGGACGGTTTCGACGGGTGGCTCATCACAAAAACTCCTTCAAGGTTTCAAGAAATAGGGCCCCTGGCGCGGGCTGCGGCCCGAGCGCTCTGATGACGGGGCGGGTCCCGGGCGAGGGCGACCCACGAGGAGCGCCAGCCCGGGAGGTGGGGATCAGGCGGACAGACAGGTCTTCATGAACGCTTTGCGCTCGTCGCCCTTCTTGCCCTTGGCCTCGGCATTGCAGGTCTTCATCTTGTCTTGCTGCGTCGGCTTCTTGGCGGACAGGCACTCCTTCATGAAGGCCTTGCGTTCGTCGCCCTTCTTGTCAGCAGCGTCTGCGTTGCAGGTGGCCATCTTGCTTTGCTGCTTGGTCAGCGGCGCGCTCGCGGCATCGGCGGCCCAGGCAGGCAGGGACAGGCAGCCCAGGCACAGGGCAATCACGCTCAGGAGTGTTTTCATCGAAGGTCCTTGTGGTGGTGACAAGCGGCACGCGAACACGCGCCAACAAGGATTGGATCACGCTGCGGCGCGCGCCCGCAAGGCGCACGGCAACTCACCCCATCAAAGGATGCGCCGCGGATGCGCCAGTCGTTCGTGAGCCGCATGCAACCGGCGTACCAGCACGCGGATGAAGGCCTCGTCGAACAGGTGCCGACACCCCACGCTGAGCTGCGCGAGCGTCTCCGGCACAAACGAGATCGTGGTCGCCAGTTCGGTGACCATGACGTCGGCGCTGTGGGTACCGAGCTCGGGGCTCGGCGCGAGGTAGGCCATTTCGCCCACCGAGGTGCCCGCGCCAAGGTCGGCGACCTTCTCGCCGTCACGAAACACCGCCACCGACCCTTGCGCCATGATGTGAAACGCCTTGCCCTGGTCGCCCTTGCGGTACAGCGCGTGGCCGAGCGGAAAGCGTCGCCACTTGGCCCGGTGCACCACCTCCCAAAGCTCGACATCGCCGAAACTGGTGAAGAACTCCAGCTTGCGCAGCAGGTTGAAACGCTCCGAATCGAGCACGCCTTGCAGCTGTCCACGGGGCACTTCCTGCCCGGAGATCAAAGCTGACAGTGCCTGCGCGAACGCGTCCCAATCGGCGTAGCGGTCTTGCGGGGACTTGGCCAGTGCGCGTTGAATCACCGCATCGAGCGCCGGTCCCACGCCCTCACGCATGCCGACCAGGGATGCGGGTGTCGCGTGATAGATCTGGTGCATCAGAGCCGACTGGATCTGCGCGTCGAACGCAGGTCGGCCTGCCACCATGTGGTACAGCACCGCGCCCAGCGAATACATGTCAGCCCGGCTGTCGAGCGCGCTGCCATCAAGTTGCTCGGGCGACATGTAGGCCAGTGAGCCCACACGGTAAACCTGCGTCACGTCCGAATCGAGGTTGAGCACACTGCCAAAGTCGCTGATCTTCACGTCAGTGATGGCGCCGTTGTTGAGCACCGTCAGCAAATTGGCCGGCTTGACGTCGCGGTGGATCAGGCCCTGCCGGTAGACATACCCCAGGGCCATCGCGCATTTGAAGCCGATTTCAACGATCTGCTCGAGCGGCAGCAATTGATCGGCGCGGCAGTACGGCCGCAAGGTGCCGCCGGGCACGTACTCCATCACCAGGTACTGACACGACGGTTCGAGCACCGCGTCATAGATCTTGACCACGTTGGGGTGTTGCAAGCGCCCCACCAGGGCGGCTTCGGCGGCGAAGAAGCGGTCGCTGTAGCGCACCGCAGCCTCGTCGTCTCCGGCCACGTAGCGCACCCGCTTGATGGCCACGTCGCGGTCTTGAAACTCGTCACGGCACAAAAAGACATCGCTGGTGGCGCCTTCGCCGAGCTTGCGCAGCACCGGGTACTTGCCGATCTTGTCGGGCAGCGCGCTGCCTTCCGACGCTTCGGGTGCGAGGTCGATGGAGCTGTCGACGGCAGGACTGTCGGTCGGGTTCTGTGCCATGGGTCGGGCTGAAATCACGGGCAAGGCGCAGGCCGCTCCGCCCGTTGTGTTCAATGGCCGCACTGCGGGCTCACGCACTGCGCGCTCTGGGCGATATTGCCCCGCCAGACTTTGCCGAATAGCCGGAACAAGCGGCCAAAGACCCGCCAAACCGCGGTACAGGGCGCTTCGCCACGGGCATGCGGGGCGGCTGGACACAGGCCGAAACGTAGAATCTGTGCATGATTGAAGCGAAGCAAGACCTGCTGAAGGCCCTCGCCTCAGCCATCCTGGAAGTCAGCCCCGCCAGCACGTTGCAGGCCGCTTTCGAGTCCCCCAAACTGGCCGCCCACGGCGACCTGGCGTGCACCTCGGCGATGCAACTGGCCAAGCCGCTCAAGAAAAACCCGCGCGAAGTCGCGCAAGCCCTGATCGAAGCGCTGGAGCGCGATCCGGCCGTGCGCAGCCACGTCGAATCGTTCGAGATCGCGGGCCCGGGATTCATCAACCTGCGCCTGCGCGCTGCCGCCCGACAAGCCATCGTGCGCGAGGTACTCGCCGCCGCTGAAGGCTTCGGGCGACGCGCACCGAACGGTCGCCAGGTGCTCGTCGAGTTCGTCTCGGCCAACCCGACCGGGCCTCTGCACGTGGGCCATGGCCGTCAGGCCGCACTGGGCGATGCCATTTGCAACCTGTTCGAGACGCAGGGCTGGTCGGTGTGGCGCGAGTTCTATTACAACGACGCCGGCGTGCAGATCGCCACGCTGACGGCCTCGACCCTGGCGCGTCTCAACGGCCTCAAGCCGGGCGACGAGAAGTGGCCTGAGTCGGCCTACAACGGCGACTACATCGCCGACATCGCCGCAGGCTTCACTGCCAGGCAAACGGTGAAGGCCGATGACCGGGAGTTCACCGCATCGGGCGATATCGTGGACGTGGAGGGCATCCGCCAATTCGCAGTCGCCTACCTGCGCCACGAACAGGACCTGGACCTGCAGGCTTTCGGCGTGCGCTTCGACCACTACTTCCTGGAGTCGAGCCTGTACTCGAGCGGACAGGTCGAGGCCACCGTGTCGCGCCTTGTGGCAGCCGGCAAGACCTACGAGCAAGATGGCGCGCTGTGGCTGCGCAGCACCGACTACGGCGACGACAAGGATCGCGTGATGCGCAAGTCGGGCACCACCGGCGACGAGTCTCAGTACACCTACTTCGTGCCCGATGTGGCGTACCACATCAACAAGTTCTCGCGCGGCTACACCAAGGCGATCAACATCCAGGGCGGCGACCACCACGGCACCATCGCCCGGGTGCGCGCCGGATTGCAGGCGTCGGGGGTGGGCATCACGCCGGGCTATCCCGACTACGTGCTGCACAAGATGGTCACCGTGATGCGCGGCGGCGAGGAGGTCAAGATCTCCAAGCGCGCTGGCTCCTACGTGACGCTGCGCGACCTCATCGACTGGACCAGCCGCGACGCGGTGCGCTTCTTCCTGATCAGCCGCAAGGCCGACACCGAGTTCACCTTCGACGTCGATCTGGCACTCAAGCAAAACGACGAGAACCCGGTGTTCTACGTGCAATACGCGCACGCACGCATCTGCTCGGTGATCCAGCAGTACGTCGACAAGGGCGGCAACGCGGCAGGCCTCGAGAGCGCCGACCTGTCGGTGCTGAATGCGCCGACCGAAACCGCCTTGATGCAGCGCCTGGCCGACTACCCGGCGATGCTGTCGAGCGCGGCTGAAACGTTGGCGCCGCACGACCTGACCTTCTATTTGCGTGATGTGGCCAGCGCGTTCCACAGCTATTACGCCGCAGAGCGCTTCCTTGTCGACGACGATGCCGTGGCCCGCGCCCGGCTGGCACTGCTCAGCGCCACCCGCCAGGTGATCCGCAATGCGCTGGCGGTACTCGGCGTGAGCGCTCCCGAGAAAATGTGAGGTCCACCCCCATGCGTAGCCCCCTGCACCCCGCTGCACCCCGCTCCCGCCAGCGCGGCGGCTTTCTGGCCGGTCTCATCGTCGGCTTGCTGGTCGGGCTGGCGCTTGCCTTGGGCGTGGCGCTGTACGTGACCAAGGTCCCGGTGCCTTTCCTCGACAAGGTGCCGCAGCGCACCGCCGAGCAGGATTCGGCCGAGCGCGAGAAGAACAAGAACTGGGAGCCCAATGCCCCGCTGGCTGGCAAGAATCCCGCGCGCCCCGTCGCGGTCGGCTCGGCTCCCAGCGAGCCCGTCTCACCAGCGCCCGGCGAACGCGACCCGGCGAGCATCCTGGCCGATCGCCCGGTCGGGCCGACGCCCACGCCGGCAACCTCAGGAAAAACGGCCGCGACCGCCTCAACCACCAAGAGTGGTGAGGAGGCTTACGTCTTCTTCGTGCAAACCGGTGCGTACTCCAGCGTCGACGATGCCGAAGGACAGCGCGGCAAGCTGGCGCTGCTCGGATACACGGCACGAATCGTCGAGCGCGAACAATCAGGTCGCACCGTGCATCGCGTGCGCCTGGGGCCGTTCGAGGAGAAGGCCGAAGCCGACGACGTCAAGTCCAAGGTGACGGCCGCCGGATTCGAAGGTGCCTTGGTTCGTGCCCCGAGGTGAGCCGCAAATCTCTTCGTGATGCTGCCGAGCGAACTTTCAGCGGCAAGGCACACTCACTTCACCAAGCGCCATTGCCCTGCACTGCCGATTCGACCCACCGGCGCCATGCCACGACCGAGGAACCGAACACCATGAAACGACGCGAGTTTTCACGCCACCTGCTGGCCACCGCGGCCGGCGCGAGCACCCTGCTGACGGCAGGGCACGTTCATGCGCAGGGCGATCCCGTCGAGGGCACGAACTACATCAAGCTGAGCCAGCCGAACGCCGTGCCCCCCGGCAAGATCGAGGTGGTCGAGTTTTTTTGGTACGGCTGCCCGCACTGCCACGCCTTCGAGCCCGCGCTGGATGCGTGGCAAAAGAAGTTGCCGGGCGATGTGGCGTTTCGCCGCGTTCCGGTGGTATTTCGCGACGAGCCCTTCACCACGCATCAGCGAATCTTCTTCGCGCTTGAGGCCATGGACCTGGTTGACGCCATGCACCGCAAGGTCTTCAACGCCATCCACCTTGACCACGCCAAGCTCGACAAGCTGCCAGAGATCGTCGCTTTCATGGGCAAGAACGGCGTCGACACCGCCAAATTCACAGAGTTGTTCAATTCGTTCTCGGTGCAAACCAAGACCCGTCAAGCCAAGCAACTGGCTGAGTCCTATCGCATCGATGGCGTACCGGCCATCGGGGTCCAGGGTCGTTACTTCACGTCGGTGTCGCTGGCCGGATCGCCCGAACGGGCGCTGAGCGTGGCCGACTACCTGATCCGGCGCGCACGCAAACCCGGCTGAATCAGCGGCGGAGCGCGCGCCGACATTCGCGCTCCGCCACAGGTCGCGGCACGAAGTTGTCGGCTAAAATTTCTGCAAGTTTCGTGCCCCATGAATCATCCCCACACTCAACATCGTCGCCAACCCGTTCGTGCCTTGCATTGGGCCCGGGTGATTGCACTGGCACTGATCGCCAGTTCAAGCGTTTCGCCGGCTTTTGCCGAACGGGCTGATCGCTCCAGGCCACTGAACGTCGAGGCCGACAACGGCCGCTACGACGACGCCCAGCAGATGGGTGTGTTCACCGGCAACGTGGTGGTGACCAAGGGCACCTTGACGATGCGCGCCTCCCGCATCGAGGTTCGTCAGTCGCCCGACGGCTCGCAATTCGGCGTGGCCACCTCTGAAGGCGGCAAACGTGCGCTGTTCAGGCAAAAGCGCGAGGGTCTCGATGAGTACCTCGAAGGCGAAGCCGAACGCATCGAGTACGACGGCAAGGCCGACCTGATCCGGTTCATCGACCGCGCGGTGATCCGCCGTTATCGCGGATCGGTGCTGGCCGACGAAACTGCAGGCAGCACGATCATCTATGACAACGTGACCGAGACGGTCAGCGTCGCAGGCGGTTCCACCGCCGCCACACCCAACAACCCGAGCGGCCGCGTGCGCACCGTGCTCACGCCGCGCGAACAGCCCGTCGTGCCAGACGCCAGCGCTTCGCAGCCTGGCATCACTCTCAAGCCCAGTACCGCGCTGGGAAAAGCCCGTTGAGTACCGACCTGGCCAGCGCGCCGGTCGTGCACCGGCTGACGGCCACCGGGCTGAAAAAGCGCTACGGCTCGCGCAAGGTCGTCGAAGACGTGCACCTGTCGGTCGCAGCCGGCGAGGTGGTCGGGTTGCTCGGCCCGAATGGCGCGGGAAAGACCACCAGCTTCTACATGATCGTGGGTCTGGTGCGTGCGGACGCCGGGGAGATCACGATCGAAGGAAAGCGCGTTGATCGCCTGCCCATCCACCAGCGCTCGCGCATGGGGCTTTCCTACCTGCCTCAGGAAGCATCGATCTTTCGCAAGCTCAACGTCGAGGAAAACATCCGTGCGGTGCTCGAGTTGCAGCTCGATGCCGACGGCAAGCCCTTGCGTGCAGCCCGGATCGACGAGCAACTCGAAGCGCTGCTGCGCGACCTCAGCATCGAAAAGCTGCGCGACTCACCGGCGCCGGCGCTGTCGGGCGGTGAACGCCGCCGCGTCGAGATCGCCCGCGCGCTGGCCACCCAGCCGCGCTTCATCCTGCTCGACGAGCCATTTGCCGGCGTCGATCCGATCGCCGTGATCGAGATCCAGCGCATCATCAGTTTCCTCAAGTCCCGCGGCATCGGCGTGCTGATCACCGATCACAACGTGCGCGAGACGCTGGGCATTTGCGACCGCGCCTACATCATCAGCGAAGGCCGGGTGCTGGCCGAAGGCACACCGGCCGAAATCGTGGGCAACGCCGACGTTCGCAAGGTCTACCTCGGCGAAAACTTCCGCATGTAAGGCGCGCCGATGAAGCCTTCGCTGCAAGTACGGCTGTCGCAGCACCTGGCCCTCACGCCTCAGTTGCAGCAGTCGATCCGGCTGCTGCAGTTGTCCACGCTGGAACTGCAACAGGAAGTCGAGCAAATGCTCGACCAGAACCCGTTCCTGGAAAGCGAGGTCGAAGGCGCCACCGCTTTCGAGCCGCTGGCAGAACGCTCGTCTGTGGCAGAACGCGTGGCCGAGCGCGACACCGAGCGGGCCGACACGCCCGCCGAGTCGAGCGCCGAAGGTGGGGACGACGCACCTGGCATGGACAGCGCCGATTTCGGCACCACCGAGCGCGACGACTGGGAAAACGGCACCGAGCGCGACGATTTCGACGGCATCGGAGAAACGCCGGGCAAAACGGCCGGTAACGCTGAAAGCGACGATTTCGATCCGCAAGAACGCGACCATGTCGGAATCAGCCTGCGCGAGCACTTGCGCGCACAGTTGGTCGGCATGCGGCTGTCGCCAGAGGACGCCGCAGCGGTAGAGGTGCTGATCGAGTCGCTCAACGATGACGGTTACCTGGCCGACAGCCTTGAGGACATCGCCGCATCGCTGGCAGGCGATGATGTACAGCAACTCGAACTAGTGATGGAACGGCTCGGTTGTGCGCTCAAGTGGCTGCAACACCTTGAGCCGACCGGCGTTGGCGCGCGCGACCTGCCCGAATGCCTGGTGCTGCAGTTGCGCCGCCTGCCACGCAGCGAAGCTCAGTTGATCGCGATCATGATTTGCAAGCAGCACCTTGAGTTGCTCGCCAAGCGCGACCTCAAGAAGCTGATGGCCGTCACCGGCGCCGACGACGAACTGGTCAAGCGCGCACAAACGCTGATCGTGGCGCTGGAGCCCAAGCCGGGCCGACCCTTTTATCCGGCCGAGGCCAACATCGTCGTGCCCGACGTGATGGTGCTGAAGTCGGGCCGCAGCTGGAAGGTCGTGCTCAACCCCGACGTGATGCCCAAGTTGCGCATCAACGACCTGTACGCCCAGGCGATCCGCCACGGGCGGGGGGCCTCGGGAAACAGCAACCAGGCGGGCCTGAGCATGCGCCTGCAAGAGGCGCGCTGGTTCATGAAAAACATCCAGCAGCGCTTTGACACGATCAAGCGGGTGTCGCAAGCCATCGTCGAACGGCAGAAGAATTTCTTCACCCACGGCGAGATCGCGATGAAGCCGCTGGTGCTGCGCGAGATCGCCGACGAGCTCGGGCTGCACGAATCGACGATCTCGCGAGTGACGACCGCCAAGTACATGGCCACGGTGTTCGGCACGTTCGAGCTGAAGTACTTCTTCGGCTCGTCGCTCAACACCGAAGCCGGCGGCAATGCGTCGAGCACCGCGGTGCGCGCGCTCATCAAGCAACTGGTCGCCGCCGAGAACCCGCTCAAACCGCTGTCCGACAACCAGCTCAGCAAGATGCTGGAAGAACAGGGCATTCAGGTCGCGCGCCGCACAGTGGCCAAGTACCGCGACGCCTTGAAGATCGCCCCGGCGACGCTGCGCAAGGACATGTGAGCGGCACCAATCGCCGCCCGCCTGCGTCCATTCACCTGCCACCTCCGAAGAGTCGCATGACCGCTCCGTTTTTTTTGCCTTGCGCCGCCGGCGTTGAAGCCTTGCTGACCACCGAGGTGCAGCGGCTGCTGCCCGCCAGGCAGGTGCACACGCTGCGCGGCGGCGTGGCGCTCGACGGGGATCCGGCCGACGTCATGGTGCTCAACCTGGAATTGCGTCTGGCCCAGCGCGTGCTGGTGGAAGTGGCCGAGGGCGCCTACCGCGACGAGCAGTCGCTTTACGAGCTCGCCGGCAGCGTCGACTGGACACAGTGGATCACGCCGCAGCACACCTTGCGCGTGGACACCACCGCCACCCGCTGCCCGCTGCGCAGCCTGAATTTCGCCGCGCTGCGCATCAAGGACGCGGTGTGCGATCAGCTGCGAGCAGCCACCGGCGAGCGACCCAGCGTCGACATCCGCGAGCCCGATCTGGCACTGGTGCTGCACCTCGGCCCCGACCGCGCGGCACTGTACGTGGACACTTCGGGCGAGCCGCTGTTCAAGCGTGGCTGGCGCGAGGACAAGGGCGATGCCCCGCTGAAGGAAACGCTGGCGGCCGCGATGCTCGCCGCCGCCGGCTGGCAGGGTCGTCCTGATGCCGGAGGCGCCTTGCACGACCCCTGTTGTGGGTCGGGCACGATCGCCATCGAGGCTGCGCAGATCGCCTGCGGCATCGCGCCGGGCCTCAAGCGCCGCTTTGCCTTCGAGCGACTGCTGCCGTTTTCGAGCACCGAGATGCGCGCGGCGCTGCAGCGGCTGCGCAGCCACGCGCAAGCGCGCATCCGCGCCTCGGCAGTGCCGATCTTTGCGAGCGATGTGTCGTTTCGCATGGTCGACTTCGCACGCCGCAATGCGCAGCGCGCCGGCGTCGAAGCGGCCATCGTGTTCAATGGCGGCGACGCACTGGAGCGTCCCGCGCCGTCTTTGCGCGATGACCTTCCCGGCACCCTGGTGCTCAATCCACCTTACGGCGAACGCATCGAAGTGGCCGGCAAGGCCGCCCCCGGCGCGGCGCGCCCGCACGGTGACGCCGGCAACCGCGAGCTGCCCGAAGACTTCTTTGCCCGCCTGAGCGCACACTGGAAGCGCGCCTACACGAACCACCCGGCCGGCTGGACCGCCTACGTGCTCAGCCCCGACATGAAGCTGCCCGGCGCCATGCGTCTGAAGGAAGCGCGGCGCACGCCGATGTGGAACGGGCCGATCGAATGCCGGCTGTTCCGCTTTGACCTGGTGGCCGGCTCCATGCGCAGCGACGGCGCGGCGCGCTGAAGCGACTCAGCGCACGGCGGCCGGCAGACCCAAAGCCGCCAGCACCGCCAGCGGTGCGGTGTCAGCTCTCAAAACGCGCGCGCCCAGCGACAGCGGCTCGAAACCGCATTGCAAGACGGCACGCTCTTCGGACTCGGACAAGCCGCCCTCGGGGCCGCTCAAGAACACAAAGTGCTGGCCGGGCCTGGCCGCTGCGGTGGGCCAGCCACGGCCTTCTCGCAAGCTGAGCACCCGGCGCTGGCAAGCCGCGGCCTCGTCCGAATCGACGCCGGCAGACTGCCCGCGCAACCAGTCGGACAGGCTGCGCACCGCCTGCACCGTGGGCACGCGGGTACGGCCGCACTGCTCGCTGGCCGCGGTGGCCACCGCTTGCCAGTGCGCCACCTTCTTGTCGGCGCGCTCGCCCGCGAGGCGCAGCACCGAGCGTTCGCACACCAGCGGCTGAATGCCCGCAACGCCCAGCTCGGTGGCCTTTTCGACCAGGCTGTCCATGCGGTCGTTGGCCGGCATGCCCACCGCCAGCGTGACATCGAACCCCAGTTCGCGGCTCACCTTGTGATGCTCGATCAGGCGCACGGAAACGTCGGAGCGTCCCATGTGCTCAATGCAGGCGCGCCACTCCCCGCCGTGCCCGTCGAACAGCGTGAGCTCATCCCCGGGCTGCAACCGAAGCACCTGCACATGGCGCGCGCAGCCGGGTGGCAAGTCGAAGGTGCCGACGGCCGCGAGCGGCGCCAGCGCAGCAGGCACAAAAAAGCGTGGTGCCATCGGCTTCAGTGGTGCTCGCGCAACTCGCGTCGCAAGATCTTGCCCACGTTGGACTTGGGCAGCTCGGTGCGGAATTCGATCTCGCGCGGACGCTTGTAGCCCGCCAGGTTGGCCTCGCAATGGGCCCGCACTGCGGCCTCTGCGAGTTGCGGGTTGCTGCGCACGATGACCAGCTTCACGCTCTCGCCGGTCTTCGAATCGGGCACGCCGACCACCGCGCACTCGGCCACGCCCGACAGCTGCGAAACCACTTCCTCCACCTCGTTCGGGTAGACCTTGAAGCCGCTCACGTCGATCATGTCCTTCTTGCGGTCGATGATCTTGAAGTAGCCGCGCTCGTTGACCGTGCCGATGTCGCCGGTGCGAAAGTACCCGTCAGGAGTCATCACCCGCGCAGTCTCATCAGGTCGCTGCCAGTAACCGGCCATCACCTGAGGGCCGCGGATGGCAATCTCGCCAGCCACACCCGGCGGCACTTCCTGGCCAGCATCATCGAGCAGCGTCATCTCTGTGTTGGACACCGGCAGGCCGATGGTGCCCGTGAAGGTGTCGCTGTTGACCGGGTTGCAACTCGCCAGCGGCGAGGTCTCTGACAGGCCGTACCCCTCGACGATCGGACAACCCGTTTGCTGCAGCCACAGCGCGGCGGTGGCCGACTGGACCGCCGCGCCGCCGCCCACCGAGATGATCAGGTGGCTCCAGTCCACCCGCGTGCAATCGGGGTGGCCGGCCACCGCCCTGAACAGCGTGTTGACGGCCGGAAAGCTGTGGAAGCGCTCGCGGGCGATGTCCTTGAGCAGCGACTTGATGTCACGCGGATTGACGATCAGGATGTTGCACCCGCCCAGCCGCAGGTTGAGCATCATGTTGGTCGTGAAGCCGAACACGTGATACAGCGGCAATGCGCTCACCGTCATCAGCGGCTCACCGGGCGCCAGCTTCTTCAGCGCCGGTCCGTACCACGCCTCGGACTGCAGGATGTTGGCCACCAGATTGCGGTGCAGCAGCACCGCGCCCTTGCTCACGCCAGTGGTGCCGCCGGTGTACTGCAGTACCGCGATGTCATCGCGGCCCACACTCACAGCGCGCAACGTGAGGTGGCGACCGGCGGACAGCGCCGCGCCGAAGCGCACGGCGCCGGGCAGATCGAACGCCGGCACCATCTTCTTGAGGTGGCGAACTGCGAAGTTCACGATCGCAGCGCGCGGAAATCCCAGCAGATCGCCCAAGCCCGTCACCACGACCAGGCTCAAGTCGAGCGCGGGCAAGGCGTGCTGCAGCGTGGTCGCGAAGTTCTCGATGACCACGATGGCGCGCGCACCCGAGTCCTTGACCTGGTGCTCAAGCTCGCGCGGCGTGTACAGCGGATTGACGTTGACCACCACACAACCGGCACGCAGCGCGCCGGCCACGGCCACCGGGTACTGCGGCACGTTGGGCATCATCAGCGCGATGCGATCGCCCTTGGCCAGACCGGCGCCTTGCAGGTAAGCCGCAAAGGCACGCGACATCTCATCGACTTCGCCAAAGCTGAAGCTGCGGCCCATGTAGCGGTAAGCGCAGCGGTCGCGGAACTTGACGAAACTTTCCTCCATCAAGGTCACGAGCGACTCGCAAGTCTGAAGGTCGACGTTCTCCGGAACGCCGGTGGGGTACTGCTTGAGCCAGATTTTTTCCATGCGCGACTGCGAAGAGAGGTGCGTCGATTTTGCGACGCTGGCCGGCAACAACCATCAGGGGATTCGACGAGCAGCCCTTGTGCGAGCCATGACCTGCCAAGCGCCAGGCCCGGCTTGACCAGATCGGGACGTGGGGAGTCCGCGTCCAGGCGCGATTCGCGAACGGTCCGGCAAAAAGCCGCAGGCCGCGAACCGGCGCTTTGCGCGTCAGCCGGCCCCTGCCGCAGAGGCGGCGGTCCAGTGCACGCTGAAGGTGAGTTCGTTTTGCTCGGCGTCGCGGCGGTAGGTCAGCGCGTCAGACAACTCGCGCAACATCAGCAGGCCCAGCCCCCCCGGCTCGGCCTCGTCCAGCGTGAGCGGCCTGGGGCCCAACTGCGCTGCCGTCGCGTCGAAAGGCGAGCCGCCATCTCGCACGGTGACCGAAGCCCGATGGATCTGCGCATCGCGGCTGACTTCAAGGCGCAGCGACACAGGTCCCCACAGCGCCTGATCTCCGCCATGGGCGATGACGTTGGCCAGTGCCTCGTTGAGGCAAAGGTCCAGTCGCAGGATTTGCGGGACCGGCACCCCACGAACATCGCACGACTGCTCCAACCACGCCGAGGCGGGTCGAACGTCGTCGACCACGGCGCGGATGGCCAATTCGGTGGACGACGGGATGTCAGCCACGTCGGCCCAGCCGCCTCAGGCCAGAGCGGCGGCTTCGGCAGACGCGTTGTCGGTGAGGATCGGAATCAACGACCCCAACCCGGTGGCTTGCAGTGTTTCGGCAACGGCCACGTTGTCGCCCACCATCAGCACCATGCGTCCACCACGCTGCTGCAAGGCCTTGGCGTTGACGATGATCGAACGGATGCCGATCGATCCCAGAAAGCTCACACGCGTGAGGTCGACCACGACCCGCAAATTGGTGGCAGCCGACAGCGCCGCGAACCGCGTCGCGATCTCATCGGTGCCAGGGATGTCGAGCCGCCCCGAGATCTCGATGCGGCGCAAGCCGTCGCTGACTTCATGGAATTCGATGGGCATGGCGATCCTTGGGTACGGTGAGACTGAGAGGCCGTTTCGCCTTTCGGCGTCGGGGACGCCGGATCTTAGGAGTCACTCCAAGTCAGGAATGTGACAGGCCGGGATCCGAACCCATGCGGCCCGCCCAGACCCTACTCAACGGCTTTGATCATGTCTTCAACGACCTTCTTCGCGTCGCCAAACACCATCATCGTCTTGTCCATGTAGAACAGTTCGTTATCGAGGCCCGCATACCCCGAGGCCATCGAGCGCTTGTTGACGATGACGGTCTTGGCCTTGTAGGCCTCAAGGATGGGCATGCCGTAGATCGGGCTGCCCTTGACGTGTGCGGCGGGGTTCACGACATCGTTGGCGCCCAGGATGATGGCCACATCGGCCTGGCCGAATTCGCCATTGATGTCTTCCATTTCGAAGACCTGGTCGTAGGGCACTTCGGCCTCGGCGAGCAGCACGTTCATGTGGCCTGGCATGCGTCCGGCCACCGGATGGATGGCGTACTTCACCGTGATGCCCTTGTCGGTGAGCTTGGCGGCGAGTTCCTTGACCGCGTGCTGCGCGCGCGCCACGGCCAGTCCGTAGCCCGGCACGATGACCACGGTCTCGGCGTTGCCCAGCACGAAAGCCGCGTCCTCGGCACTGCCGCTCTTGACCGGCCGCGCTTCGGCCTTGGCGCCTGCAGGCCCGGCCGCCTCGCCGCCAAAGCCACCCAGGATCACACTGATGAACGAACGGTTCATCGCCTTGCACATGATGTAGCTCAGGATGGCGCCCGACGACCCCACCAGGCTGCCGGCAATGATCAGCATGGCGTTGTTCAGGCTGAAGCCGATGCCCGCGGCCGCCCAGCCGGAATAGCTGTTGAGCATCGACACCACCACCGGCATGTCGGCGCCGCCGATCGGAATGATGATCAGCACGCCCATCACGAAGGCCAGCGCCAGCATCGCGAAAAACGCGGGCCAGCTGCCGGTGAACATGAACGTGAGCCCCAAGCCCATCATCAACGCACCAAGCACTCCGTTGAGAGGGTGCTGGCCGGAAAACTGCACCGGCGTGCCCTGGAACAACCTGAACTTGTAGCGGCCGCTCAGCTTGCCAAAAGCGATGACCGAGCCGCTGAAGGTGATGGCACCAATGGCAGCCCCCAGGTACAGCTCAAGCCGGTTGCCAGGGGGAATGGGGTCGCCCTTCGCAGCGATGCCAAACGCATAGGGCTCGGCCACGGCCGCCACCGCGATGAACACCGCGGCCAGGCCGATCATGCTGTGCATGAAAGCCACGAGCTCGGGCATCTTGGTCATCTCGACGCGCTTGGCCATCAGCGAGCCGATGGCGCCACCCACCACAAGCGCCACCAGCACATAAGGCAGACCGCCGGCAGCACCCGCGGGTTGGGCATGGATCAGTTTGGTAATGAGCGCGGCGGTGGTCAGCACGGCGATGGCCATGCCACTCATGCCGAACACATTGCCGCGGATCGAGGTGGTCGGGTGGCTCAGGCCCTTGAGTGCCTGGATAAAGCACACGCTGGCCACCAGGTACAGCAGGGTGACGAGGTTGAGGCTCATTCAGCGCTCCCGGCGGCAGGCGCCTTCTTGTCTTTCTTCTTGAACATCTCGAGCATGCGGCGCGTGACGAGGAAGCCGCCGAACACGTTCACCGCGGCCAGCGCGACCGCCAGCACGCCCATGGTCTGACCGAGCGCCGTCTCGGTCAGCGCTGCGGCCAGCATGGCGCCCACGATCACGATGGCCGACACGGCGTTGGTCACCGCCATCAAAGGCGTGTGCAGCGCAGGGGTGACCGTCCACACCACGTGGTAGCCCACGTAGATGGCCAGCACGAAGATGATCAGGTTGGTCAGGGTGGGCGAAATGATGTCCATCCGGCGGTCTCCAGGTCGATGGGGTCAGAACTTGCGAATCTCGGTGATGCGGTTGTGCGCATCGAGCAGCAGCACCTTGGGCTTGTGCCCGGCGACTTCGGCATCGGTCATGGGCGCGTAGGTGCAGATGATCAGCAGGTCGCCGACTTGTGCCTTGCGCGCGGCAGCGCCGTTGAGCGACACCGTGCCCGAACCCTTCGCCGCCTTGATGATGTACGTCGAGAAGCGCTCGCCGTTGTTCACGTTGTAGAGCTCGATGCGCTCGAACTCACGCATGTCGGCTTGCTCCAGCAGGTCGCTGTCGATGCCGCACGAGCCCTCGTAGTGCAGATCGGCCTCGGTCACCGTGGCACGGTGCAGCTTGGCGCGCAGCATCATGCGTGCACTCATGTGCGCAACACCTTGGCGTCTTGCGTCATCAGGCAGGCAGCCACGATGTCGTCGTCCATGGGAACGTGCAGCGCGCCTTCCTTGGTGATCACGAGCTTGAGGAAGTCGAGCACATTGCGGGCATACAGCGCAGACGCGTCAGCCGCCACTCGAGCAGGCAGGTTGGTTTCACCCACCAGGGTCACGCCATGCGCCACCACGGTATGGTCGGCACGCGACAAGGTGCAGTTGCCGCCCAGGCCATCGGCGCCACGGCCGGCGGCGATGTCGACGATCACCGAACCGGGCTTCATCGACTTGACCATGTCCTCGGTGATCAGTGTGGGCGCCGCGCGCCCCGGGATCAGCGCGGTGGAAATCACCACATCGGCCATCGCCACCCGCTTGGCGACTTCGAATTTTTGCCGCTCCAACCAGCCTGACGGCATGGGTCGCGCGTAGCCGCCCACGCCCACGGCCGCCTCGCGTTCCTCGTCGGTCTCGAAGGGCACGTCGATGAACTTCGCGCCGAGCGACTCGACCTGCTCCTTGACGCCGGGGCGCACGTCGCTGGCCTCGATCACCGCACCCAGCCGCTTGGCCGTGGCGATCGCCTGCAGTCCGGCCACGCCCACGCCCAGGATCACGACGCGTGCGGCCTTCACCGTGCCGGCAGCGGTCATGAGCATCGGGAAGAAGCGCTGGTACTCGCTGGCCGCGATCATCACGGCCTTGTAGCCGGCGATGTTGGCTTGTGAGCTGAGCACGTCCATGCTCTGAGCCCGGGTGGTGCGCGGCGCAGCTTCGAGCGCGAAGGCGGTCACGCCGGCGGCGGCCAGACCTTGCAGTCCGGCGGCATCGAAGGGATTGAGCATGCCCACCAGCGCAGCGCCGCATTTGAGCAGCGGCAACTCGTGGGCCTGAGGGGCGCGCACCTTGAGCACCAGGTCGCAGCCGAAGGCGCCGGCCGCATCGGTGATCACGCCACCGGCAGCGACGTATGCCGCGTCGGTCACGCTCGCGGCAACGCCTGCACCTGTCTCAATGCGCACCGTGTGCCCCTGAGCCGTGAGCTTCTTGACAGTCTCTGGCGTGACGGCCACGCGCGTCTCGCGCGTGACGGTTTCAAGTGGAACCCCGATCTGCATGGATGCGTACTCCGTCCTTTGGGGCGCACGAGATGCGCGGGCCCGAATCAAGCAAAGCCGCGCAGCTTACACAATCCGGCGTTTCCCTGCTTAAAAAGGTAGCCGGCCGCTACCATCTGCGCCCATGAGCAATCGCTGGACACCCCATGTCACCGTGGCCGCGGTGATCGAGCGCGACGGCCGCTTTTTGCTGGTCGAAGAACACACGCCCGAAGGCCTGCGGCTGAACAATCCGGCCGGTCACCTCGACCCGGCCGAGTCGCCTGAGCAAGGCGTCGTGCGCGAAGTGATGGAAGAAACCGCCTGCGTGTTCACGCCGCAATCGCTGGTGGGCGTGTACCTCGGCCGCTTCCAGCGTCCGTCGCGCGACGAGGACGTCACCTATTTGCGCCTGGCATTCGCCGGCACGGTGGGCGAGCCGGTACCCGGCCACGCGCTTGACGACGGCATCGTGCGCACACTGTGGATGACGCCAGACGAGCTGCGGGCGTGCCCCGAGCGCCACCGCAGCAACATGGTGCTCAAAAGCATCGAGGACCACCTGGCCGGCCGGCGCCACCCGCTCGGTCTGGTGCACACCGACTTGAGCGTCTACCAGCCGGAAATCAAGGCATGAGCGCCACGCGGCGACGCGTGGTCGTGGGCTTGAGCGGCGGCGTCGACTCGGCGGTCAGCGCGCACCTGCTCAAACAGCAGGGGCACGAAGTGATCGGCGTGTTCATGAAGAACTGGGAGGACGACGATCAGGACGCTGATGCATCTGGCGATGGCACCAGCTACTGCTCGTCGCGCCAGGATTTCCTGGATGCGGCCTCGGTGGCCGACGTGCTGGGCATCGACCTCGAGCACGTGAACTTCGCTGCCGACTACAAGGACCGCGTGTTCGCCGATTTCCTGCGCGAGTACCAGGCCGGGCGCACGCCCAACCCCGACGTGCTGTGCAACGCCGAAATCAAGTTCAAGGCCTTCCTGGACCACGCCATGCGTCTGGGCGCCGAGTGCATCGCCACCGGCCACTACGCGCGGGTGCGTGAACGTGACTCTGGCTTTGAGTTGCTCAAGGGCCTGGACCCGCTGAAGGACCAGAGCTACTTCCTGCACCGCCTGACCCAGGCGCAACTGGCCAAGACGCTGTTTCCGGTGGGCGAGCTGCCCAAGACCGAGGTGAGGCGCATCGCCGCCGAGATCGGCCTGCCCAACGCCAGGAAGAAGGACAGCACCGGGATCTGTTTCATCGGCGAGCGGCCGTTTCGCGAGTTCCTCAACCGCTACCTGGCGCACACGCCGGGCCCGATCAAGGACGACCGCGGCCGCGTCATCGGCGAGCACGTGGGCCTGAGCTTCTACACGCTGGGCCAGCGCAAGGGCATCGGCATTGGCGGCATCAAGCCGCGCGGCGCCGAGCGTGGCGGCAGCGAGCACGAGCCATGGTTTACGGCACGCAAGGACATGGCTGCCAACACGCTTTACGTGGTGCAAGGCCACGACCATCCGTGGCTGCAGTCGCTCGTGCTGTCGGCTGACAACGCGAGCTGGGTGGCAGGCCAGGCCCCGACGGCTGGCCCGTTCAGCGCCAAGACGCGCTACCGGCAGGCCGATGCGCCGTGTGATCTGGCCGCGTCGGCCCCCGACGCCACGGATCGCTTCGAGCTGCGCTTTGCCACGCCGCAATGGGCCGCCACGCCAGGACAGTCGGCCGTGCTCTACGACGGCGAGGTGTGCCTCGGCGGCGGCGTGATCGCGCACACCCAGCCGCTGTGAGTCGGACGAGCTGCTGATGCAGCGAGGCCTGCGGGCGCCTTCGACGGGCGGCCAGATAATCGGGGAAACCCCTGGTCGCCTCACCCACCGCCGCCCCAGCCCAGGCGATCCCTCCATGTCGATCCCACGCATCAAGACCGCCCTGCGCCTGTGGCGCCAGCAGTGGCTTGGCCTGCCTGTCTGGCACCGGATGTTCCTGCTGGCGTGCGGGCTCATCACCACTGCCGCGCCTGCGGCACCCTTCGAGGACACGATGGCGCAGCGGCTGCAAGGCTGCA
>CANBSV010000005.1 GCA_947372225.1 Burkholderiales bacterium
AGCGAATCGCAAAGCTCAAGAAGCGCTTCCAGCCCGACCTGGTGCACGTCAGTCTGCCCGGTCCCAGCCTGCTCGTGCACCGTTTTACAACTGAAAGCGCCTGGCCATGCCCAACGCTCGTGTCCTTGCACGTTCCGCTGGAGCCCTCACTGGTGGTGTTCAAACGGCCCGCCTATGAGACCACTCGAGATTCAGCCTGGGTCACCGCCTGCTCCCGGTCGCTGCTTGACCATGCACGCTGGATGGTTCCCGAGATACGCAGCCGCAGCAGCGTGATCTACAACGGCCTGCCAGCGGTCGATGCCCTGCCCGCAACGCAGCGCAATACGGGTGGATTTCGGCTGTTGTGCGCCGGCCGACTGGTGGAGCAAAAGGGCTTTGCGACGGCGATCAACGCCTTGCATCGCGTGCTGCAGGACGGTCACGATGCATCGCTGCGCATCCTCGGCGATGGACCCCTGCACGACGAACTGACCACGCTGGCTCGAGCACTCGGGATTGCCGCGCGGGTCGAATTGCCCGGATGGGCGGATCAAAGCGACATGCTGGCCGAGATCGTGGCCGCCGATGCGGTGCTTGTCCCCTCGGAGTGGGAGCCATTCGGTCTGGTGGCTTTACAGGCGGGGCAATGCGGTAAGCCGGTCATCGCCTCACAGGTCGACGGCCTGCCCGAAGTCGTTCTGGGCGGCGTGACCGGCTTGCTCGCGCCACCAGGCAATGCCGTGGCGTTCGCAAACTGTATCGAGCGCTTGCTGCTCGACCCTCCGCTGGCGCAATCGCTCGGCGCTGCAGGCCGGGAGCGGGCGGCTCGCCACTTCGATAGCTCTCGGATGGTGGATGAATTCGACGTGCTCTACCATCGGCTCGCGTCCGAGACGCGCCGAGTGGAAGATGGAGCGCCCTGAATGACCCGTGCCGACATCAGCGTGATCGTTCCGGTCTACAACACCGAGCGCTACCTTGAGGAAGCGCTGAGCAGTTTGCTGGCGCAGACCCTGCGTCCAGCCGAGATCATCGTGATCGACGATGGCTCGACAGATGGCACACCGGAAATTGCCCGTGCATTCGGGAATCTCATCCGCTACGTCCGCCAAGACAACGCCGGGACATCGGCCGCTCGGAACCACGGCCTGCGCTTGGCTCAAGGCGAGATGATCACCTTCCTCGACGCCGACGACCGGTACCTTGCTAACAAGCTCGAACTCCAGTGGATGCAGTTCGTCGAACAACCGCAACTCGATCTGAGCGTGTGCGAGGTGACCGATTTTTGGTCGCCGGAACTGTCCAAACCACCCGGCCTTGAGGTTGGCTTGGCTCAGTCGCGCCCCGGTCAGGTGTCAACATGGCTGGCACGTCGGCGCCTGTTCGACACCTTAGGCGTGTTCATGGAACACGGTTCTCTGAGCCATGCCGAAGGAACCGAAATATTCATGCGGGTGCGCGAGTCGGCGGCGACCGTCAAGCATCTGTCGAAGTCGCTGGTGGAGCGACGACTGCACGACGCCAACAAGACGGTCCAGCGTGAGCGCCATCTTGATTCCATCGCGCACCTGCTCAAGATGCGTCTGGACCGCAAGCGGGACCGGACATGAGCGACCCGCTGGTGTCGTGCGTCATCGCTGTTTTCAATGGCGAAAAGTATTTGCGCCAGGCCATCGACAGCGTTCTGGGCCAAACGTGGCGGCCCACCGAACTGGTGGTGGTGGATGATGGTTCTGTCGACACTTCGGCTGAGATTGCGGCCTCGTATGGGACGCGCCTGAGGCTGCTGCGGCAGGCGAATGCCGGGGTTTCGGTGGCGCGCAACGCGGGCGTGGCGGCAAGCAGCGGCGAAATGCTGTGCTTTCTCGACGCCGATGACTGGCTGGAGTCGGACAAGATTGAGCAGCAAGCCAGACGTTTGGCGGCCGAACCGGCACTCGATTTCTGCGACTGCCACTCGCGCAACTTCTGGAGCCCGGAGCTCGATGCCACGAGGTTGCAACGTGAACACCGCCACCGCGAATTCATCGATCGGCTGGATCATGGTCACATCAGCACGTGGCTGATGCGTCGCGCGCTTTTCGAGTGTGTGGGAGGCTTCGCGCCCGGCATGGCGTACTCAGAGGACATCGACTTGTTGTCGCGATGCCGTGACGCCGGCATGCGTGGTGCCACCCTGCCGGCAGCGCTCACCTGGCGCCGGTTTCACGATGCAAACGCCACCAGCGGCAATGCAGCGGTGCAAGGTGCGGCCCTCGCTGCCGCCATGAAGGCGCATCTGGATCGCATGCGCATGCTCAAGGCGCGAGGCTGAGGACCCATCATGCGTTCGCACAATTTTGGCCAAACGCGTTTCACTTCCGCCTCATTGCAGCGGCTGTACCGGGCAATGCTCCCAGGCGAGGTTGAGCAAGCCTTGCTCCAGTCGTGCCTGCTTGAAGGCGACGCAGCCGCCAAGGCCTGGCAGAGTTGGCTGCTGCTGAGCGGGGATCCGCTGGCCAGCCTGCGCCGTGATCGTGTGGGTATCAAGCGCCATCTGCCCAGGCTGTATGCCAACCTGTCGGGCCTGGGCTGCGGCATCTCCCGTGACCTCGAGCCTTACCTGAGAGCTGCCGTGGCGCGAGAACAGATGCGCAACCGCCGGTTCCGAGACGCATTGACGAGGGCGCTGGCAGCCCTGACCACGGCGGGTCTCGATGTGACCTTGCTCAAGGGCGCCGCGATGGGCGAAGCCGTACTCGACGCACCCTGGTTGCGTCATTCACACGACGTTGACCTCCATGTCGAGGGGGCTCATCTCGAGCGAGCTGTGCTTGCACTGGAGTCGGCAGGCTTTCAGCATCACGCGGCGACGGCCACCACCACGCATCGGCGACTCGATCACGCGAATGGCCTGCCCATCTGCCTCCATGCACATCTGCTTGAGGCAGGCCCGCTCAGTCTTCCAGAGGGGTCGATGCTCGCGGGGCGGGTCGGGGTGAAAGTGGCCAATGAGCCGGTGCGCATGCTGCGCGCCGAGCACATGCTGGCCCACGTGTGCTGCCACGCGGCAGTGCGCGGAAGCCGGCAATCGCTCGGCTGGGTGGTCGATGCGGTCACGTTGTTGCGCACGGTAGGTTTCGACGCCCAGTGTCTGCGTGAGTTGCTGTGCACCCCTGCTGCTTGCTTGCTGGCGCCCGCGCTGCGGGTCGTCGAGGATGTTGCGCCCGGAAGCGTCCCCCCCGACTGCCTCGAGGGTCTGACGCAAACGCAGGAAGCCGACGATGGCCGCGTGCGCGAGCTCCTTCTGCGCGCAGCGGCGGTGAGCATGAGTGGCTGGAGGCTCTTCGCGGGGGCTTGCGGGGTCCGGGACAGGCTTGCGGTGTTCACGCTGCTTTGGGGCAGGTTGCCAGCAACGCTACTGCGATCCGCTCAGTCGGCTTGGCACGATCCGGGATTCACGCACGTGCGGCGGCACCCTTGGCTCCATCCCCTGCGTCGGGGCTATCTGCGGGTCAAGCCGGTGGTGAAGCCGGACGGGGAATCCGACGCTTTGGGACAAGTTGATCGCAGCTGGCGCGAACGGGGACTGTCATGAGCACGGCCAGCAAGAGGCACTGGCCAGTTGAGGATCGGCTGATCTTTGCCTGTCTCAAGCAGCATTTCGATTCGGACGACGCCTCTCGTGTCGCGGAGCAATTCGCCAGCACTGCCATCGATTGGGACGTGTTCGGCCACATTGCCGCGGAGCATGGTGTCGGCGCTCTGATGTACGTGAACCTCGGACGCTGTGCCGATGTGGGTGTCCCTGTGCCAGCCTCGCTGCTCAAGCAACTGCGGCTCGCGCTTTTCCAGTCCGTGGCCGAACACAAGCGCCGCGAGCCTCAGTTGCGGCGCGCTCTGGAACTCGCAAATCGGCTCGGTCAGGACGCGATGCTGCTCAAGGGAGCGGCACTCAATGCAGTCGTTTATGCGCACCCCGAATATGTCTTGTCACTCGACATCGACATCCTGATTCGCAACCGTCACGAGGATTTGCCGGAAGCAGACGCGGAATCTCTCTGGAATCTCAACAACAGCGGGCCCTTCGAAGTGTCGCTGGGCGATCACCATGACCTTGACCTCAATGAGCTCTTCCCGGTCGACTACCCCATGCTCTGGCGGAGCGCCAAGTTAATCGAAGTTCAGGGGCTGCGGGCCTGGGTGATGGCGCCGACAGACATGATCGTGTTTGCCTGCATGAACTGCTGCCGCAAGCGATTTTTTCATCCGCGCAACCTGTACGTTCTGAGAACACTGCTCGAAACATTCGACCCCGTGGATTGGAATGGTGTGTGCGGAGCCGCCCGCCACCACCATTGCCAAACGGTGGTATTCGCGGCGCTGGAGTGCTTGCGTTGCTGGATCGGGTGGGCCACACCAGATGATCTGCGCAGCCGACTCGGCGTCAGCATCGTGCGCGCGGCGCTGATACGCTGGCTGGTGGAAGCGATGTCGTTTGCGTCACTGGCCACGCGCACACATCTGCTGCGAGATCGAACCATGGCGTCACAACTGAACGAGCGCCACAAGTGGCAACGCTCTGTGCTTCTGCCCTACGCGTGCTACTCGTGGCGGCAGGTGACGCAACGCATACGCTGGCTGATAGCCGGCCGGTCTGTGTCCGCAGACTGACCCGTCGGGCAGCGATCAGCGGCAGAGTTCCGGTATCGGCTGGCCGTCCACCCCGTTCAACGGCGCGCCGAGCAGTTCAGCCACGCTCGGCGCAAGGTCCATCAGCGACACAGTTCCGGCCGCCCCGGGGCTAATGCCCGGTCCCGAAGCCACGAACCAGCCGTCGCTCACATGACCACCCGTGCGAAGCTCAGGATCAGGTGCGCGGATGGTTCCAATGCGCGGCGAGCATGCCGCCAGTATGGGGGCGCTACGGTCCCACACCACCAGCAGGTCCGGCAGCCGATCGTGGTGGTCGCCATGAAAGGCTTGGTCGGTGCGGACAATATCGTTCACCAGCTTGCGCCCTGTTTCCGGGTCTTCAAGTTCCATCAGCGCAGCGCTCAACCACTCAATCTGCGCTTGCAGCGGTGCGCCAGGAGCGATCAGGCCCTTCGGGTCGCGGCCGAGGACATTGAAGCGCACCGCGCCAGCTTGTTCGCCGTGAACGACGTCAAAGTAGCAGCGCGTACTGCGTTCGAAATTAGTCCCGTCCTTGCCGAGCAGACGGGCTCCCGTCGCCAACTTGAACCGACCCCAGGCCAGTCGGCACCGCCCCCACCAGTTGCGTTGGGCCCACTCCAACCGCAGCAGGATGCGATCCAGTAGGTGGTTGGCGGTGAAATTGCCTGCCATGCCCAAGTCGCTGAAGACGATCACGCTGGTTTGGGTGCCGGCCTGCACGAGCAACTCGCCCAGCGCCGAGTCAAGCGCCTGGTACACGCGCTTCATCGCATCGACGTCCGCGCCGCCTTGCTGTGGATGCGATCGATGTGCCGCATCGTGCAGGTGCCACAGCTTGTGGCCGGCACAGTGCGCTTCCTTGAACACCACCAGGAACAGGTCCCACGGCTCGCGCTTCAGCCATTCAATACTGAGGGCCAGCTTGTCGTCAATGCCCTTCAACAACTTGCCCACGAATCCCGGGTAGTCGTAGGTCTGGCGATAGCCGTGCCCACAAAGCGCGTGCTCGGTGCCCAATCTGTCGGTCATGTCATCGCCGAAACGCGCCAGCACCTCGTGCGCGAGCTCGGGCGGATGGCTGCAAGGCAAATGGTCGCGCCCGTGCACCCGCCAGTCCGCCAGTTGCAACCCGTTGATCGATGCCGACAGGGGGGATTTCGGAACGTCGATCAGTGCGATGCGCTTGCCAAGTCGGCTGAGCGTGTCCCAGAAAGGCTCAGCGCACAGGTCGCTGTCGCTCCAGAACGGAAGCCGATACGAGTGAGGCCGGATCGAATGGTAGAAGTAACGCCCATGCTTCGCCGGCGACACGGCGGTGTAGAAGCTCGGCCATGCAGCGTCATCCCCCATGGCGATCGGACTTTGCAGCCGGCCGTGCACGCCTCGATCTCGGAGCAACTTGAGATGAGGCAAGTCACCTTCGCGCACCCACTGTTCGATCAGCCGGTACTCAGCCGCGTCAAACCCGATCATCAGGACCTTCGGTGGAGCGTCCATGGTCAGCCCCGAGCAAATGCCAGCCACTGGCGCAGTCGGGTGCGCAGCCGCACCCGGCGCCGCAGCCAGCGGGTCGCGCCAGCCCACTTGTTCTGCTGATGCCTCAACCAATCGGCGCGTCGCAGCGCCGCCTTGCGCTCGCAGCTCCCGGGCATGCGCAGTTGCGTGTGCCGCTGCCCGCCGGCAGTACGGAGCGAGGCAGGCACTCGCTCCATCCACACGCGTTGCTGTCGAGCGGCCGCGACGAATTGCGCGCCGAATTCCGTTTGGCCGAGCTTCGTGGCAAGGTCAGCCAACTGTGCGAGCCTCGGCTCATCGAACTCGGTGATCCATCGGCAATCCCCGTAGTACGCCAGACTGCCGTCAGCAAACTTCTCGAAGTGGTCGGCCAGATCAAGCAGGACCAGTTCGCGGTCCAGTTCAGACATGTGCTCGATATCGAGCGTGGTCGTCTGTGCGGGGTCGATTGTCAGCAGCATCGAGCGCAACCGACGATCGCGAAAGCGCAAGACGATAGCCTCGACGTCTTCTCCGAGCAGCTCCCTCAGGCGAGCGCGCCGTGACGGGGTCACGGCGCCTCGCAGGCCATCGCCGAAATCGGCGTTGGCGTATACGTTGTGGACAACGGCAGCGACGACGACATTTGTGGAGAGCCCCAGTCGGGCTGCCATGCTCGCCACGGCCATGCTGTGGCACAAAAAGGGTTTGCCATCCGCGTGAAATTGACCGCTGTACAGGTCCCCAGCCAGGTCGCATGCCCTGCGCACTTGCAGCAGCACGGGTTCCGCTGCGCCAGCATGGATCAGCTCATTCAACAACTGCACGTTGGTGCGCGCGAGCGGGGCGACAGTCATTTGGAAATCCTCAATGCGAGCGCAACGAGTAACGCGGACTTGGACCTTGAGCGCGTTCTAAAACGCCACCAGGCTGACGATGACATCTAGCGCCAAGCCGTTCATGGTGTTGAGCGTGGAGACACCGATAAAACGCCAACGTGGGCACGTCGATTATCGGAAATGTTATCCGGCGGGCCGTCCGATGCCAACGAAGTCGGCCCAGCCTGACACAGAAAACAAAAACCCCCAGATCCTTGAGCGACTTGGGGGTTTGGTCTTTTGCGGCCCTTTGCGGAGCCTGAGATGGTGGGCGGTGCAGGGTTCGAACCTGCGACTTCCACCGTGTGAAGGTGGCACTCTACCGCTGAGTTAACCGCCCGATATTCCGGCGCGAGCACCGCATCCATAAACAATGCAGCGTCCCAACAAGCTCACGATTTTGCCACAGACGGCCCCCAGATCGCGCCGGCTCTGCAGGATGAACTCAAGTCTGCGATCAGGGCTTCGTGCAGTCCCAGTTCGGCGTCACCTGCTGGCACAACTGGCGGCGAATACGCGCGCAGGTCCAGGGTGGTTTCCTGGTGGCTTGCGGTTTGAACCTGTTCGGCCTCAACGACGAGGGCCTTTTGCCCACGCGTCATGCGCAGGTAAACCTCGGCCAGCAGTCCCGCATCGAGCAAGGCGCCGTGGGTGGTGCGGTGCCTGTTGTCGACCTCAAGCCTCTTGCACAGGGCGTCGAGTGAATTGGCTTTCCCGGGGAACGCTTCGCGGGCCATGGTCAGGCTGTCGGTGATCTGAGCCACCCCGTCCCTGAATTTGGGCCGACTCAGCCGGCGCAGTTCTTCATCCAGAAACCCCACGTCAAAGTTGGCGTTGTGAATGAGGATTTCAGCTCCGGCGACGAACTCCATCAGCCCCTGGACCACATCGGAGAACAGGGGCTTGTCGCTCAGAAACTCGTCGGTCAGACCGTGAATCCTGAGCGCGTCGGGATGGCTCGAGCGTTGCGGGTTGATGTACAGGTGCAGATGTCGTCCCGTGATGGCCCTGTCGATCATTTCGATGCAGCCGATCTCGATGATCCGGTCGCCAGTGGCGGGGCTGAGACCCGTCGTTTCAGTGTCTAGGAAGATCTGTCTCATCGGTGGCCCGGATCGTTGGCGGTGTGCTGAGGCACGGTGGACTGAGAGCCAAGACTCGATCGCCACAGCAGGAACAACCCGGCCAGCACCATCGGCACACAAAGCCACTGGCCCATGCTCATCTGCAGCGCCAGCAGACCCAAAAAGCCGTCAGGCTCGCGGAAATATTCGGCCGCAAAACGCAACAGCCCGTATCCCACCAGAAACGCACCGGACACCGCCCCCAGGCCGCGGGGTTTTCTCGAATAGGCCCACAGCAGCACGAACAGGAGCACGCCTTCGAGGGCGAACTGGTACAGCGGCGAAGGGTGCCTGGGCAAGGTCGACCCCGACTGCGGATAGACCATGGCCCAGGGCAGCGACGGGTCCGCGGCACGCCCCCAGAGCTCGCCGTTGATGAAGTTGCCCAGCCGCCCGGCCGCCAGGCCGCTCGGCACGCACGGAGCAATGAGGTCGGTGACTTCAAGAAAACGCCGGCCACGCGATTTCGCAAACAGCGCCATGGCGGAAATCACGCCGAGCAGCCCGCCGTGGAAGGCCATTCCGCCTTTCCACACGGCAAACACTTCGGTCGGGTTGGCGAGGTAATAGCCGGGCTTGTAGAAGACCACGTAGCCCAATCGACCACCGATGACCACACCCAAAACGCCATAGAACAGCAGGTCTTCGACGTCGCGCGAAGTCCACCCGGTGTTGACGAACTGCGACTGCGCGGTGCGCCGGTTGGCCAGCCAAAGGAAAAGGCCGAATGCGATCAGATAACAGAGCCCATACCAGTGCACGGCGATGGGCCCGAGCTGCAACGCGATGGGATCGAACTGGGGATGTACAAGCATGTGGCAGGTCGCAGCGGGGGGTCAGCCGGACCATGATAAGCGGCGGGCTATCATCAAAAACCGAGTCATGGCGCTCCTCGAGACCCCTTCCAAAGCGCCCTCCCACACGATCAAACGAGACCACCGATGAGTATCAATCGCCGCTCCAAAAACATCACCGAAGGCGTGGCTCGTGCACCCAACCGATCGATGTACTACGCGCTGGGCTACCAGGAAGCCGACTTCAAGAAGCCCATGATCGGCGTGGCCAACGGGCACTCGACCATCACCCCATGCAACTCCGGTCTGCAACGCCTTGCCGATGCGGCCGTCGCGGGCATCGAGGCGGCCGGCGGCAACGCCCAGATCTTTGGAACGCCGACGATTTCCGATGGCATGGCCATGGGCACCGAGGGCATGAAGTACAGCCTGGTGTCCCGCGAGGTGATCGCCGACTGCATCGAGACCTGCGTCGGCGGCCAGTGGATGGACGGTGTCCTGGTGGTGGGTGGTTGCGACAAGAACATGCCAGGCGGCATGATGGGCATGCTGCGTGCCAACGTGCCTGCCATCTATGTCTACGGCGGCACCATCCTGCCGGGTCGCTACAAGGACCAAGACCTGAACATCGTCAGCGTCTTTGAGGCCGTGGGGCAGTTCAGCGCTGGCAACATGAGCGAAGAGGACTTCTGCCAGATCGAGCGGCGCGCGATTCCGGGCAACGGTTCGTGCGGCGGCATGTACACCGCCAACACGATGAGTTCAGCCTTCGAGGCGCTGGGCATGAGCCTGCCGTACTCGTCGACGATGGCGAACCCGCACGATGAAATCGCGGAGTCGGCCAAGCGAGCCGCGAAAGCGGTTTACGAGGCCGTACGCAACGACCTGAAGCCACGCGACATCGTGACGCGCAAGTCCATCGAAAACGCGGTGGCCGTGATCATGGCCACCGGTGGGTCCACCAACGCCGTGCTGCACTTCCTGGCGATCGCCCACGCTGCCGAAGTCGAATGGACCATCGATGACTTCGAGCGCATGCGCAAGCGCGTTCCGGTGCTGTGCGACCTGAAGCCGTCAGGGCGCTATCTGGCAGTCGATCTGCACCGCGCGGGCGGTATTCCGCAGGTCATGAAAACGCTGCTGGCAGCCGGTCTCATTCATGGCGACTGCATGACCATCACGGGCAAGACCGTGGCCGAAAACCTGGCCGATGTGCCGGATGTACCGCGCCTTGACCAAGACGTCATTCGCCCGATCGGCGACCCGATGTACGCGGAAGGACATCTCGCCATCCTGAAGGGCAATCTCTCACCCGAAGGCTGCGTGGCCAAGATCACCGGACTGAAGAACCCCGTGATCACCGGACCTGCCCGCGTGTTCGATGACGAGCAATCGGCGCTGGCGGCCATCATGGGCCGCAAGATCGTGGCCGGCGACGTGATGGTGCTGCGCTACCTGGGTCCCAAGGGCGCGCCTGGCATGCCTGAAATGCTCGCGCCCACGGGCGCACTGATCGGTCAGGGGCTGGGAGAGTCCGTCGGCCTGATCACCGATGGACGTTTTTCCGGCGGCACCTGGGGCATGGTGGTTGGACACGTGGCGCCGGAGGCCTATGTCGGCGGCAACATCGCACTCATCAAAGAAGGCGACCTGATCACCATCGACGCCCACACGCTGAGCCTGAACCTCCATGTGAGTGATACTGAAATCGCCGAGCGCCGGGCTGCCTGGAAGGCGCCGGCTCCGCGCTACACACGCGGCGTGCTCGCCAAGTTCGCCAAAAACGCATCGAGCGCCAGTTCAGGCGCCGTGCTCGACAAGTTCGAGTGACGCGTCAGCGGCCCCGTCGAATCAGGGCCGCCGCCGACCCTTGCCGCCCAGTCCAAGGGCGGCAAGATTCTTGCGGCGCCGCTCGCCTTTGCGCGCTTCCATCTTGTCCATCTCGCGGCGCTTTGTCCAACCAGACTTGTCGGCATACGCCCACCAGGCCATGGCTCCACCGAAAGGCAGCAGCACCACCCAATAGGGCCAGTCCGCCACCGGCCCGAACGCCGTGAGCTTCATGACCAAAAACAATACGCCCAGCACAACCAAGTACATCTCAGGCTCCTGTGGCTTGTCAGAAACGACCCGATCAGCGACTGCTGCGAGCCGCCTTCCTAGAATGATTCCATTGAATGTACCCGCCGACTCGGGCCAGCTCACACGGCCCGGGCGATTCTTCAAGGGAATCCCCATGAAATGCCTGACCATGACTTGTGCGTTGATGGCGTCATTGGCGGCTCCAGCGCTTGCCAGCCAGGACTTGGCACAAAGAAGAAATTGTTTGTCGTGCCACGCGATCGACGTCAAGCGCGTCGGCCCGGCCTACAAGGACGTCGCTGCAAAGTACGCCGACTCCAAGGATGCGGTGGGCGTTCTTTCAGCCAAGGTCATCAAGGGTGGCAGCGGCGCCTGGGGTGTGGTTCCGATGCCGGCCAACCCGCAGGTCTCCGAGGCCGAAGCACGAACGCTGGTGCAGTGGATCCTCACGTTGAAGTGATCCCTGCACACAGACGAACGCAACCTCAATAGGCCTGACCCAACTGATCCAAGATCGCCGGGTTCTCGAGCGTGCTGGTGTCCTGGGTGACGGCCTCGCCCTTGGCCACCGAGCGCAGCAAGCGGCGCATGATCTTTCCGGAGCGCGTCTTCGGCAGGTTGTCGCCGAAGCGGATGTCCTTGGGTTTGGCAATCGGACCGATCTCCTTGCCAACCCAGTCACGCAGTTGCTTGGCGATGGCCTTGGCCTCGTCGCCCGTCGGACGTGAGCGCTTGAGCACCACAAACGCGCAGATCGCCTCGCCGGTGGTGTCGTCCGGACGCCCCACCACGGCGGCCTCGGCAACCAGCTCAGTGCAACTGACCAGCGCCGACTCGATTTCCATCGTGCCCATGCGATGGCCCGACACATTCAGCACGTCGTCGATGCGGCCGGTGATGGTGAAGTAACCGGTCTTGGCATCACGGATCGCTCCGTCACCCGCCAGGTAGTACTTGCCCTGAAAGTCCTCAGGGTAGTAACTCTTCTTGAAGCGCTCGGGATCGCCCCAGATCGTGCGAATCATGCTGGGCCAGGGTCGCTTGACGACCAGGATGCCGCCCTGACCCCACGGCACATCGCGGCCGGTCTCGTCGACCACCGCGGCCATGATGCCCGGGAAGGGCAACGTGCACGAACCTGGCACCAGCGGCGTGGCACCCGGCAACGGCGTGATCATGTGGCCGCCGGTCTCGGTCTGCCAGAAGGTGTCGACGATCGGGCAGCGGCTGCCGCCGATGTTCTGGTGGTACCACTCCCAGGCTGCCGGATTGATCGGCTCGCCGACCGAACCCAGGATGCGCAAACTGCTGAGGTCGTAGCGCCTGGGGTGCACAGCCTCGTTAGATTCGGCCGCCTTGATGAGCGAGCGAATGGCCGTCGGCGCGGTGTAGAAGATCGAGACCTTGTGGTCCTGGATCATTTTCCAGAAGCGCCCGGCATCCGGGTAGGTGGGTACGCCTTCGAACATGATCTGGGTGCCGCCGAGCGCCAGCGGTCCATAGGCGATGTAGGTGTGACCGGTCACCCAGCCAATGTCGGCAGTGCACCAGAAGATGTCGTCGGACCGCAGGTCGAACGTGAGTTGGGTGGTCAGCGCCGCGTGTACCAGGTAGCCACCGGTGGCGTGCTGGACACCCTTGGGCTTGCCGGTCGAGCCCGAGGTGTAGAGCAAAAACAGCGGATGCTCAGCGCCAACCCACTCGGGCTCACAGGTGCTGGGTTGCGCCGCCGTCACTTCATGGAGCCACAGATCGCGCGGGTTCCAGGCGATCTTGCCGCCGGTGCGGCGGTACACGATGACGTCGCGCACGGTGTCGCACTGGCCTGAGGCCAACGACTCGTCGACGATCGATTTCAGTGGCAACGACTTGCCACCGCGCAGTTGCTCGTCGGCGGTGATCACCGCCACCGCGCCGGTGTCCTTGATGCGGTCCTGCAGACTTTGCGCCGAGAACCCGCCGAACACCACCGAGTGCGTCGCCCCGATGCGCGCGCAGGCCTGCATGGCCACCACGCCTTCAATGCTCATCGACATGTAGATGACCACGCGGTCACCCTTGCCGATGCCACGGGCCTTGAGCGCGTTGGCAAGCTGGCAGGTGCGTGCCAGCAGGTCGGCGTAGGTGACCCGGGTGACCGTGCCGTCGTCGGCCTCAAAGATGATCGCGACCTTGCCGCCCAACCCGGCCTCGATCTGCCGGTCCAGGCAGTTGTATGACGCGTTGAGCGTGCCATCTTCGAACCACTTGAAAAACGGCGCCTCGGTCTCGTTGAGAACTTTGGTGAATGGCGTTTTCCAAGACACGAGATCTCGCGCCCGGCGCGCCCAGTAGCCCTCGTAGTCGTCGTTGGCCTCTTGGACCAGCGCCTCGTACTGCGCCATGCCCTGGACACGGGCTCCGGCCATCGATTCGGCCGAGGGGCTGTAGGTGTGCAATTCAGTGGGGCTGGTTGCGCTCATGTTTGTCTCCTGAAGAATTTTTATGATGAAGCGCAGCCAGCTTAGGTGTCCGCTCTTACGAACCGCTTACTTGAGCGACCGAAATCGCGATGACCACACGCCCCGTGTTGTGGCTGCCAGCGTCGCATACTCGCTTTCCAGATTCCACCGGAATTGCCCTTCCCTGCTGCCAACCATTGATCAGCCCCATGACGACACCGAAAAAAGGCCCACCGCAAAGCCTCGCGCCCCTGCCTCGGCTCATCTTTGCCTCGCGTTGGCTGCAATTGCCGCTGTACCTGGGTCTGATCCTGGCTCAGGGGGTTTACGTGTTTCAGTTCTGGGTCGAACTGGTGCACTTGATCGAAGCGTCCTTCGGCAACCAGACTGCGCTGATCACACTGGTCAAAAGTACCGGGTACCAGGCTGCGGCGATCCTCGGGCCGGACGGCAAGATCGCCGGTTACGAACCCATCAGCTCGCTGAACGAAACGCTCATCATGCTGGTGGTGCTCGCGCTGATCGACGTGGTGATGATCAGCAACTTGCTGATCATGGTGATCGTCGGCGGCTACGAGACCTTCGTGTCACGGCTGCGTCTCGAAAATCACCCGGACCAACCGGAGTGGCTCAATCACGTCAACGCCTCGGTGCTCAAGGTCAAGCTGGCCACGGCCATCATCGGGATCAGTTCAATCCACCTGCTCAAGACCTTCATCAACGCGGCCAACTACAGCGAGAAGGTGTTGATGTGGCAGACCATCATTCACATCGCTTTCCTCACATCGGCGCTGGCCATCGCCTTCACGGACCGGCTGATGCACCCCCCCGGCGAGGACGGAAAGGACCACTGATCGGGTAGAACGATCAACGCTTGCGGTGGGCAGCCAGCAAGATCGCAGTGCCAAGAAGGCCCGACAGCGCCGAGCCGCTCAGCACGCCCAGCTTGACGCGCAGCTCATAGCTCGGGTCCATCCCGGCGAATGCCAGACCGCCGATGAACAGGCTCATCGTGAAGCCGATGCCGCACAGCACGGCCACGCCAAAGCATTGCAGCCAACTCGCCCCGCTCGGTCGACTGGCCCAGCCGCCGCGCACCATCAATGACAAGCTGCCAAAAACGCCGGTCGCCTTGCCAGCCACCAGACCCAATGCAATGCCCAGGGGAATGCCCTGGAACAACGTCGCAGGATTGACCCCTGCCAGAGCCACCCCGGCATTGGTGAAGGCAAACACCGGCAGAACGACAAATGCGACCCAGGGATGCAATGCATGCTCCAGATCCTGCGCCGGCGAGCGGCCATCGGGCGCGCGCATCGGTATCGCCAGCGCCGTGACCACACCGGCCAGCGTGGGGTGCACACCCGACTTCAGCACGCACAGCCACATGGCCAGACCCACCACCAGATAGACATCCACCCTCATCACTCGCGCGCGGTTGAGCAGCACCAGCAGCAGCACACCCATCCCGGCGGCCATGAGCATCGGCAGCGACAGGTGATCGGTGTAGAACAACGCGATCACGACGATCGCGCCCAGGTCGTCGATGATGGCCACGGCGGTCAGGAAGATCTTCAACGAGGCCGGCACGCGGGGGCCCAGCAGCATCACGATGCCGATCGCAAAGGCGATGTCGGTGGCCGCCGGAATGGCCCAGCCGCGCAGCGCCACCGCATCGCCCAGGTTGCACAGGCTGTAGATCAGGGCCGGCATCGCCATGCCACCAAGCGCCGCCACGGCCGGCAACATCGCCTGGCGCCGATCGCCCAGTTCACCCTCGACAAACTCGCGTTTGATCTCCAGCCCGACCAGCAGGAAAAAGACCGCCATCCACAGATCGTTGATCCACACCACCAATGGCTTGGCGAGGACAACCCAATCGCCCAGACGCACCTCGGCAGGGGTCTGCACCAGCGCTTCATACATCGGGTGCCAGGGCGAATTGCTGACGATCAGCGCCGCCACTGCGGCGATCGCCAGCACGATGCCGGCGGCGGATTCATGGGCAAAAAACCGCAGGAACGCCAGCGATGAGCGGCGATGGGCGTCAGGCTTCAATCGGGATCCCTTCGGTAAACTCTTTCGGCGACCCGGCGCGTGCCGGCACCTTCCGCGACCAACCCCTGCGAGCCCCCATGACCACCATCCGTCAAGCCGACCTGATCGAGAGCATTGCCGCCGCGTTGCAGTACATCAGCTACTACCACCCGAAAGACTATATCGCCCACCTCGCGAGGGCCTACGCCTCTGAACAGAGCCCTGCGGCCAAGGATGCGATCGCGCAGATCTTGACCAATTCACGCATGTGCGCCGAGGGTCGCCGGCCGATTTGTCAGGACACCGGCATCGTCAATGTGTTCCTCAAGATCGGCATGGACGTGCGCCTCGAAGGCTTCGACGGCAGCATCGAAGACGCCATCAATGAAGGTGTGCGTCGCGGCTACATGAACCCCGACAACACCCTGCGCGCGAGCATCGTCGCCGACCCGCTGTTCGCACGCAAGAACACCCAGGACAACACCCCGGCCGTCGTCCACATGTCGGTCGTGCCCGGCAACACGATCGATGTGCAAGTCGCAGCCAAGGGCGGCGGCAGCGAGAACAAGAGCAAGTTCGTCATGCTCAACCCGAGCGACAGCGTGGTCGACTGGGTGATGAAGACCGTGCCCACCATGGGCGCGGGCTGGTGCCCCCCCGGCATGCTGGGCATCGGCATCGGCGGCACCGCCGAAAAGGCCATGCTGATGGCCAAGGAGATCCTGATGGATCCGATCGACATGTACGAACTGAAGGCCCGCGGCCCGAACAGCAAGCTCGAAGAACTGCGCATCGAGCTGTGCGACTCGATCAACGCACTGGGCATCGGCGCTCAAGGACTGGGCGGGCTGACCACGGTGCTCGACGTGAAGATCGCCATGTACCCGACTCACGCGGCGAGCAAGCCGGTGGCCATGATCCCCAACTGCGCTGCCACCCGCCACGCGCACTTCGTGCTCGACGGCTCGGGCCCCGCCTACATCGACCCGCCGAGCCTCGACCTGTGGCCCGACGTGCACTGGCAGCCCGACTACAACAAGAGCCGCAGGATCGACCTGGGCACGCTGACCAAGGCCGAAGTCGCCAGCTGGAAACCCGGCGACACGCTGCTGTTGTCAGGCAAGGTGCTGACCGGCCGCGATGCGGCACACAAGCGCATCCAGGACATGCTCGCCAAGGGCGAAAAGCTGCCAGTCGACTTCACCGACCGCGTCATCTATTACGTCGGCCCGGTCGATCCGGTACGCGACGAGGTGGTAGGCCCTGCCGGACCGACCACAGCCACGCGGATGGACAAGTTCACCGAGATGATGCTGGCGCAAACCGGCCTGATCGGCATGATCGGCAAGGCCGAGCGCGGTCCGGCCGGCATCGCAGCGATCAAGAAGCACCAAAGTGCCTACCTGATGGCCGTTGGCGGCGCGGCCTACCTGGTAAGCAAGGCCATCAAGCAGGCCAAGGTGGTCGGCTTCGCCGATCTGGGCATGGAGGCCATCTATGAATTCGACGTGACCGACATGCCCGTGACGGTGGCGGTCGACTCCCAAGGCACCTCGGTGCATGAGACCGGACCGAAAGAGTGGCAGGCCCGCATCGGCAAGATCCCGGTGTCGGTGTCCTGACCCCACCCTGGGCCTCGGGGCGCACTTCGTGGTGTCTGATTGCCCATTGACCTGACACAGCCGGCGAATCTCCCGTGATCCGCTGGCTGCACAGCCCTGACGATCCACTGCCGGACACCCGGCTGGCGCTGCCTGCCGGCTCCGATGCTCCCGGGCTGCTGGCCGCTGGTGGCGAACTGACGCCGAAGCGCTTGGCCGAGGCCTATTCAAAGGGTGTGTTCCCCTGGTACAGCAGGGGTCAGCCCGTGATGTGGTGGGCGCCTGACCCGCGCATGGTGCTGTGGGTGGCCGACTTCAAGCTGGCCCGGTCGTTGAGCAAGACCATCGCGCGGTTTGCCCGATCGCCGTTGTGTGAGGTGCGCATCGACAGTGCCTTCGGGCAAGTCATCGAGGCCTGCGCCTCGACGCCGCGCGACGGGCAGGACGGCACCTGGATCGTGCCGGAGATGGTGCAGGCCTACAGCCGCTGGCACACGCTGGGTGCGGTGCACAGCTTCGAGACCTGGGTCGACGGTGAACTCGTTGGTGGCCTGTATGGCGTGGGCATCGGTCGCATGTTCTTCGGCGAGTCGATGTTCTCGCTGCGCACCGACGCATCGAAGATCGCACTGGCGGCGCTGGTGTGCTTTTGCCGCGAGCACGGCATTGAGCTGATCGACTGCCAGCAACGCACCGGACATCTGGCCTCGATGGGCGGCGGCGAACTGCCAAGGCCGGCGTTCGAAGCGGCCCTGACCGAGCGATGCTCACGCCCTGCGCCAACGGCCTGGACCTATCATCAACGCCTCTGGAAACACCTACTTCCGCCTCCGTGACTAGCCCGACAGAGCTCCCGCTGGAGACGATTCAGTTTTACGCCACGGCGTCTTACGCCTGCAGCTACCTGCCCGGGCGCATGGCGCGCTCTCAAGTGGCCACGCCCATCCACCTGATCCAGTCGGATGCCTATTCCGACCTGGTGCGAATCGGCTTCAGGCGCAGCGGCATGTACACCTACCGTCCGTACTGCGACAGTTGCCGCGCCTGCGTGCCGTTGCGCATCCCGGTGGCGACTTTCGAGCCCACTCGCAGCCAGCGTCGTGCCTGGAAGGCCCACCGCAACCTCCAGGTCCGCGTTTTGGGCATGGGGTTTGCCGACGAGCACTACGAGTTGTATTCGCGCTACCAGAACAGCCGGCACAGCGGCGGCGGGATGGATAACGACAGCGTCGAGCAGTACGTGCAGTTCCTGCTGAAAAGCCGCGTCAACTCCCGCATGGTCGAGTTCCGCGAGCCGCCCGGCCCGAACGACGAAGACCACTCCGGCGTGCTCAAGATGGTGTCCATCGTGGACATGTTGAACGACGGGCTTTCAGCGGTTTACACCTTCTACGAACCTGAAGAGCACAAAAGCTACGGCACCTACAACGTCCTGTGGCAACTCGAGCAGACTCGCTCGTTGGGGCTGCAGCACCTGTACCTCGGCTACTGGATCGGCGAAAGCCCCAAGATGTCCTACAAGTCGCAGTTCAAGCCGTGTGAGTACCTGGTCGACGACCAGTGGGTGACCCAGTCCCCTGCGCCGGGTGAACAACCGCCGGACGACGCTCCACCCGACGCCTGATGGCGTCGCTGCGATACCGCCAACGCATGGCAACATCGCTTTCTTTTTTCAAACCCTCAGAGAAAACCAAAGATGGATTCGGAACCGGAACAACTCAAGCCCCTGCACTGCTTCGGCGTCAAGGACGCACTGCTGGCCGACGACAAGAGCGCCGTGCTGGTCGAACTGATCCTTGAAAACAGCGAAATCTTTCCGCTTCAACTGGACCTCGAAGGCATCGACCTGATGTCGCGCATCGTGCTGTCCTCGGCCAAGGCCATGGGCACCACTCAAGAAGGCCGCCCGGCCCTGGCCGACAGCATGCCCAGCGATTCGGTGCAGATGGAGGCCGACGAAGTCCTGGTGCGCGCCAATGCAGACGGCCCGGTGCTGTTGATGCGTGTGGGATCGATCGACATCTCGCTCAAGCTGCCCAACCAGGCACTGGCCAACGCGCTGGCCGGCGCGCTGTCCACGGGCCCGCAGACCTGAACCGCTGCGACCCACGACGGCGGTGATGTCCTCCACAGAGACACTCACCGCCGTCGCCGAGACCCTGGCCTGGCTGGACCGCGCGGTCATCGGCTTGAACCTGTGCCCGTTCGCCCGCGCGGTGCGGGTCAAGGGGCAAATCCGCTGCGTGGCCAGCGACGCCCGCGATCCCGAAGCGCTGCTGGACGCCCTGTGCGACGAGGTTCGGTTGCTCCTGAGCACCGACATCTCCCTGTGTGAAACCACCTTGCTGGTGCACCCCCATGTGCTCGGCGACTTCGGCGACTACAACGACTTTCTCGACGTGGCCGAGGCCACGCTCGAATCTTTGGGTTGCGACGGTGTGCTTCAGCTGGCCAGCTTTCACCCCGACTACCAGTTCGCCGGCACCGACGCCGACGACGTGACCAACGCCACCAACCGCTCGCCATACCCCACGCTGCACCTGCTGCGCGAGGCCAGCATCGACCGTGCCGTGGCCGCATTTCCCGAAGCGGCCGACATCTACGAGGTCAACCTGAACACCATGGAATCGCTGGGACGCTCAGGCTGGCAAGACCTGCGCGAGCAGTGCCGGCGGGATGCTGCCGGGCCGGCCACTCAAGTAAAGACCTGAGTCACCGATAAGAGCAGGATGGGTGAGCATTATTGCCACCCCACGACGATGGGCGCCTGACCGGCGCCCTCCCCTGTGAAGCGGTTTTTCATGCAGGTCGGCGCCTTGGGCCCGTCCGGGAGTCCGACCCATGCCCATGCCGATGCCCGCACCTGAAAGTCCACTCGAAGCCTTGCTGGCGGCCTCTGGCGACCTGGCATTTCACCTGAGCGGCACGGGCGCCGTGACTTACGCCGCAGGTCTGGACACGGCGGCCGGCTTCGGCCCTGCGGGCAGCGCCGTTCAGTCGTTCTTCGAGCTGTTCGCCCCCGAGGATCAATCGACCGTGCGCGAGGCATTCGATGAGGCCATCGGTGCGTCAAAGCGGGTGCCTTTGAACGTGGCGCTGCGCCCGGAATTCACGACCCGGTTTCGTTGGCTGCTCAGCGGTTACGACGCGGGGGCCAGACGCGGCGTCATGGCCGTGGGACATCAGATCCCGGATGAAGAAGCCACCACCACAGATCCGGGCATGCACGACGTCCTGACCGGGCTGCCCAACCGGCTGCTCTTGCAAGACCGCTGCGAACAGGCCATCGAACTGGGCAACCGTCAGGGCTCGTCATTTGCGCTGTTGCTGCTCAACCTCAAGGGCTTCAACAAGGTGAACGAGGCGTTCGGGGTCCGGGCGGGCGATGAGCTTTTGCGCCAGGTCGCGAAGCGACTGCTGTCGCATGTGCGGTCCAGCGACACCGTGGCCCGCATAGGTCCGGACGAGTTCGCCCTGCTGATGCCCGACATGGCCGATCCCGAGACCATGCTCAAACTCGGCCGGCAACTGCTGGCCCTGACCGAGAAGGCCTTCATCCTCGAAGACACCGAGGTGCACGTCAGCGCCTCGATGGGGTTCTCCTTGTACCCGGCACATGGGCTCAGCCATGAAGCCTTGCTGCAAGGCGCCACAGCCGCGTTGAAAGACGCGAAGGACGCCGGCGGCAGCCGCTGCTCGATGTTCAACAACGCACCACGTCCCGATGCGCGGGCGCAGTTGACGCTGGAGAGCGCCTTGCACCAGGGTGTGACCAACGGCGAGCTCTACCTGCACTACCAGCCGCTGGTGGACATCGAGGGACAGATCTACGGGGCAGAAGCGCTGATGCGCTGGAACCGCGGCGGAACCGTGCCGGTGTCGCCCGCCGAGTTCATTCCGGTCGCCGAAGAATGCGGGCTCATCCAATTGCTGGGCAACTGGGCGCTCAAGGCCGCCACCGCCGGATTTGCGCGAATCAATCGTGAAAAGAACATGGCATTGACCATCTCGGTGAACGTCAGCCCCCGACAGTTCAGGGGTGCGAACTTTCTCCAGACAGTGGCCGACGCGCTGGCGTTTTCGGGCCTGCCGCCGCACTTGCTGCAACTTGAGATCACCGAGGGCATCCTGATGACAGACCCCGAGGCGGCCGCCAGATTGCTGGCCAAGATCACCGAGATCGGTGTGCAGGTGGCGGTGGATGACTTCGGCACCGGCTATTCCTCGCTGGCCTACCTCAAACGCTTCGCCCTGTCCTCGCTCAAGATCGACCGCAGCTTCGTGAAGGACCTGCCCGCACCCAAGGACCTGGCGATCTGCCGTTCGGTGTTCTCCTTGAGCCACGAGCTTGGCCTCAAGAGCGTGGCCGAGGGCGTCGAGACGCAAGAGCAGTGGCACATCCTGCGCGACGCCGGTTGCGACGCGATTCAGGGTTATTTCTTCGGAAAACCGCAGTCTCTAAGCGACTTTGAAGCACTGGTGGATGCGCAAGCTCTGCCGCAGATGAAGGCGGCCTGAGTGACAACACTTTCGATACAAACCGCTGCCGGGCCCGGGCTCGATGACACCTTCGCGCAGCTGATGAGCAAGGCGAGCGAAAAGGGCGACTTGCCGGGCTTTTCGCAGTCGGCGCGAAGCATCCTCAATGCGCTGAGTTCCGACGCCGAGAACGATGCCGAGCTGGTGCAAACGGTCCTGACCGATGCCGGGCTCACGCAGCGCGTGCTGCGCCTGGCCAACAGCGCAATGTACAGCGTGTTTGGCGGCGAGGTCACCTCGGTCACCCGGGCCGTGCAGGTGCTGGGCGTGCAGACTGTCGCCCACGTGGCGTTGGGCCTGAAGGTCATGGAGTCGCTGGGCAGCGGGCGCCCCTCGACGGATGACACCTTGGCCGAGATGCAGAAGTCCGTGCTGGCAGGCTTCATGGGCCGCCAACTCGCAGGCAGCCAAGCCTCGGTGAAGGACGCAGAAGCCGCCGCCGTGTGCGCCGTGCTCATGGGCCTGGGCCGCATGATGGTGTGCTTCTATCTCCCGCAGGCCTGGTCGCGCATCCAGGCCGAGACCGACGATTCCACATCGGAAGACGACGCAGCCCGCGCCATCCTGGGCGGCACGTTCGCCGAAATCGGCCAACGCATGACGCGCCAGTGGGGCCTGCCCACGTCGCTCACCAACTGCCTCCAATCGCGCATTCCGGAACACGGCCAGGGCCCGGCCACCCACGAAGAGCGGCTGAGCATGCTGGCCACTGCGGCCACCCAGTGCGCGCGGATCCTGCACGACACCCCTGATGATCCCGAGGCCGGTGTGAGCGGCGTCGTGGACGTGTTCGCCAACTCCTTGGGGCTCGAAGCAGACGCCATGAATGCAGCCATCCGTGCCGCACGGACTGCGGCGCGTCAGCACTTCGATGAAGTGCCGGTGCCCATCGTTCAGCCCGTCACTGAAGAGGAGCGGCACGCCCGTTTGATGCGCGGATTCAGGGGTTTGCAGGAAGCCGCCTCGTCGGCCACGCCAACCCAGATGCTCAGCCTGTCGCTCGAGTACCTGCACAACAACTTCGGCGCGAAGCGCAGCTTTTGCTTCCTGCGCTCACCCAAGGACAAGAGTTACGCCGCACGCTTCGGTCTGGGCGACGGCAGCGCAGCGCTGCTGCCCGCGCTGCGCTTCGACCACCATCAGCACTCCGATGTGTTCAGCCTCGTGCTCAACAGCGGCAAGGTGCTGTTCGTGGAAGACGCGAAAGCCGCCAACCTGCAGGCCAAGCTGCCGGCCTGGTGGCAGGCCTCGCTGAGCGGCGCGCTGAGTTTTTGCATCATCCCGCTGGACATCGACGGCTCATCGGTCGGCTTTTTGTACGTCGATTGGGCGCCCCCGTTGTCGGCCCCACGCATGGACATCGTGCGCACGCGCACCATGAGCCAGGTGCGCGACATCCTGGTCTCGCACTTCTCGAAGGCGCACGCCTAGTCCGGTCGCTTCAAGCGAGTGTTCAGCCGCCAAGCGGCTTGAACAGTTCTTCGAAGTCCTGCGCCGTCAGTGCCGCTGAACCGGCCACACCCGACAGCAGCGCATCAGCCAGGCCCGCCTTGCGCGCTTGCAGCTCGAGCATCTTTTCCTCGACCGTGCCGCTGGCCACCAGCTTGTAGACGAACACCGGCTTGTCCTGCCCGATGCGGTAGGCACGGTCGATGGCTTGCTGCTCGACAGCCGGGTTCCACCACGGGTCGTAGAGGATCACTGTGTCGGCCGCGGTCAGGTTCAGCCCCACGCCACCGGCCTTCAGGCTGATCAGGAACACCGGCGCGGTGCCCTCCTGGAACGAGCGCACGACCTCGCCGCGCTGCTGGGTTTCTCCGGTGAGCTTCACGTAATCCAGCCCCAGACGCGCCAGTTCCGGCTCGATGAGCGCCAGCATCTCGGTGAACTGCGAGAACACCAGGATGCGGCGACCTTCTTCGGCCAGCGTGGGCAGCAAGTCGCACAACAGCTCAAGCTTGGCCGATGGGGCGGCGTCCACGGCCGGCACCGCGCTGAGCTCCCGCGCCTCGTCGGCCGGATCGGCGAAGACGATGGAGTCGGCATCGCGCGGCAACGCGTCGGCCGGCGCTGAGCCCTGAAACTTGAGCAGCCGCGGGTCGCAGCACACCTGACGCAGCTTGAGCAGGGCATCGAGCACCACGATCTGGCTGCGCGCCAGACCCTGCCGGGCGATCGCCTCGCGCAGCTTGCTGTCCATGGTGGCGCGCACCGTCTCGTACAGGTCGCGCTGCATGCCATCGAGCTCCACGCGCAGCAACGTCTCGGTCTTGGCCGGCAGATCCTGGGCCACCTGCAACTTGGTGCGACGCAGGATGAACGGGCGCACGCGGCGCGCGAGGTGGTCGGCCTGCTGCGTTTCCTGGCGCTTTTCGATCGGGGTTCGGTAGTGCTCGCGAAACTGCGATTCGCTGCCCAGCAGCCCGGGGCTCACGAAGTCCATCAGGCTCCACAGCTCGCCCAGATGGTTCTCGAGCGGGGTGCCCGACAGGCACAGGCGGTGACGTGCGTTGAGCGCCTTGAGCGCGACCGTGGCCTGACTGCGGCTGTTCTTGATGCGCTGGGCCTCGTCAAGCACCAGGTAATGCCAGTTCTGCGCGACCAGCGTGGGCAAATCGCGCACCGCGAGCGGGTAGCTCGTGACCACCACATGGGCGCGGGCGATCTCGGCGAATTGCTGGCCGCGGTGTTTGCCGTGCAGCACCAGCACGCGCAACTGCGGCGTGAAGCGCGCCGCTTCGGACTGCCAGTTCTCCAGCAGGCTGGTCGGCACCACGACGAGGCTGGGCCGATCCAGGCGGCCGGCATCGAGCTCGTTCTGCAGCAGTGCGAGTGCTTGCAGCGTCTTGCCCAGGCCCATGTCGTCGGCGAGCACGCCGCCAAAGCCCGCGCAACGCAGGAAGTCCATCCACGTCAGGCCATCGAGCTGATACGGGCGCAGCTGCGCATTGACATGCGGCGACACGCCCACCGGTGGCAGCGGCTCGCCCACCCGCAGCGAGCGCAGCTGCTCGAGCAGGCGGTCGAGTGCCGGCGGCGCGCGCAGCGCCACGCCGGCCGCGACCATCTCGAGCGCACCCAGTTCGTATCGCGACACGCGCGGCTCACTCGCGCTGAAGCCGCTGGTCCCGAACACCCCGCGCAGCCATGCCACCAGCGGCGCCACGCGCGCGACCGGCAATCGCAGCAGCCGCTCGCGGCGCAGCTTGGGGGCACTGCGCCACGCGGGCACCGAGGGGTCGACCTCCTCGGGCCACGGCAACAGCACCTCGCCGTCGGGGTCACACAAGGAGGCCTCGAGCTTGAGCCAGCCGCCTTGCACCAGGCCGACCAGCAACGGCACCAGATCGACGGGCGTGCCGGCCACGCTGACCTTCAGACCGATGCGAAACCAGTCCGTGCCACTGCCGGGCATCTCGTCGAGACTGAGCTCGAAGTCATCGGCCTCGAACACCTCGAACGGGAAGTCGTCCGAACGTTCGACCATCCAGCCATCGGCCTGCAACTGCGGGATATGACGACTCAGCAGCAGGGGCCACTGATCGCGCGCGTTGGGCACCAGCGTGAGCTGCCCGTCTTCCAGCGCCGGTGGCAGCACCGACGATTGCAGCCGGCCCGCCTTGAGCGCGGCCATGCGGTCCAGCGCGAAGGCCGCCACCCGGCTCCAGGGGCGCAGCTCCAGTTGCTCGAACAGACGCTGCGTGGCCTGTGCCTCGGCCAGCGAATCGCGCCGGAATCGCGTCAGCTGTGTTTGCCCCGGACGGCCCGGGTCGGGCTGCTCGATGAAAGCCACATCCGAGGCACCGGCCGGAAAGTTGAAATCGACCGACGGCGCACCCGCACGCATCGCCCCCGGCGCAGCCACCCGGTAGCGCAGCACCAGTTGCGCTGCGGCCTGGCGCAGCGGCTGGCCGGCCGGTGGCGGGCGTTGATGGCCTTCCAGCCAGGCTTCGGAGGGCACGTTGGCGCAGGTGAGCAACCGCAGCACCGGCTGCAGCGTGAGCTCGCCCAGTTCTTCAAGCGCCGGGGCGTGTCTTTCAGGCAGCGGCAGCATCACCTGGTGGGCCAACCCGACCGACTTCAAGCGCTCCACCAGCCGCGGCAGCGCGACGGCCGCCACAGCCGGCATGCCAGCCAGCCAGCGGATCACCGGCGCGCTGAGATCGGCCGTCGACACATCGGCCGGGCGCACCGCAAGACGCCCTTGCGCATCGCTCACCACCGCGTGCGGCTCGGGCAGCAGCACCAGCGCGAGCACCCGGGTGCCGGGGTCGCTGTCGTCGGCCGACCAGTGCGTGGACCAGCGCTCCTCGGCATCGGCCGACCAGCGAAGTTGCAACGCCAGTGGCTCATCGATCCAGACCAGGGCCGCACCGGGCGGGGTGGCCGGATGCTCGTCAGACCCGCCCGCCCACCAGCACGAGTCCGACTGCAGCAACTGCCTCAGCGTGGCGGCAGCGGTGCGTCCTTGCAGGGGCACCGGCGGGCTGGTGCGGTTGAGCATGAATGGCAGCAACGCGGCCAGCAGCGCCTCGTCGCGCGGGGTGACGTAAGACGGCCGCGTGCGCAGCATGTCGGCGATGCCCGGGGAATGCGGATGGTGGCGGCTGATCTCGCCGCTGCGCCGCGCGCTGCCCAGATACAACCGCAACTCCAGCCGGGCGGCCGAGGCGCTCAACACGTACATCAACCGCTTGGTGGGCGGAGCCGCACTTGCCGATGCCGGCAACCGGCCGTCGTCGAGCCGCGGCTCGAAAACGCCGCCGGCCTGAGCCAGCCAGGCTTCGACCTCGTGAGGCAAGGCCGTCGACGGGGGGTGCGCCGCGCTGTCGCCGTCGGTCTCGTCATCGTCGTCCGCCAGCCGGTGGATCGTGATGCGCTCGGCCTGCTTGGTGACCCCCGGCAGCGACGCGACATGGCGGGCCAGATCGCTCGCTGCGGCGCCGGTGCCAGTGAGGCCCAACCGGCGCGCGCGGGCCAGACCGGCCTCGTGCGCCATCAGCGCCGCACCCACGTGCATGCAGTTGAAGCCCACCGCGCAGGTGCACAGGCCGCGCAGGTGCAAACCGGTGCGCGGATCGATGAAAAAGCTGATGGTCTGCTCGAAAAGTTCGCTGCCGCTGCCGCGCAGTCGCGTGTGCAGCCGGTCGCCGTCCTCATGCTCCGACAGCAGGGCCTGTTCGGGCTTGAGGCCGATGGCTCGCATCAGCGTCGGGTGATCGAAGTGATCGCTGAGGTCGAAATCTGCGGGCAGCGAAAAATGGGGCATCGGTCAGCACGTGGCTCAAAGGCAACCGGGCATTGTGGTTCAGGCCAACGCGTTTCTGCGCGGCTGTGCGATCCTTTCGCGCATGTTTCCTTACTCGCCGCCCGTCCTGTGTGCCTCGTTGGGCCGCCGTGGCACGCACCGGCGTCAACTGGTGCAGTGGTTGTCGGTGCTGCCGTGGGGCGTGTGTGAGGCGGCGCCGGGCGTTGTGGCGTCGGATGTGCCTCCACGCGCGCTGGTGTTCCCCACCGACCACGGGTCGCACCCCGACTCGCGCATTGAGTGGTGGTACGTCACGGGCTGGCTGCGCGCGGGCCGCCCGGACGAGCCGACGCACGGCTTTCAGATCACGTTCTTTCGCTCACGCACCGACGTGAACGCCCATCACCCCAGCCACTTTGCCGCGCAGCAGCTGGTGTTCGCCCATGCAGCGCTGACCGATCTGGCGCAGGGCCGGCTGCTGCACGACCAGCGCATCGCGCGCGCCGGATTTGGTATCGCGCAGGCCTTGACGGGCGATGCGAACGTGATGTTGCGCGACTGGCACTTTCAGCGTGAAGACGCCGCGGCGGTGGCGGCCTCGGCGACGGCGCCAACGCCCGCTGCCAGCCGCTACCGCGCACGCATGGCCAGCGACAGCGCCGGCTTTGCGCTCGACCTGAGCATGGCCACCACGCAGCCGGTGCTGCTGCAAGGCGAGGCAGGCACCTCGCGCAAGGGGCCGCAGCAGACCAGCCGCTACTACAGCGAGCCGCAACTGGCCGTCAGCGGCACGCTCACCCGACAGGGTGCCGCGCTGCCCGTGCACGGCACCGCCTGGCTCGATCACGAATGGAGCGATTCAGTGCTGCCGCCGGGCGCGGTGGGATGGGACTGGATCGGCATGAATCTGAACGACGGCAGCGCCCTCACCGCGTTTCGCCTGCGCGCGGCCGACGGACGCACCGTGTACGCCGGTGGCAGCCTGCGCAGCGCCAGCGGCGCCTTTCGCAATTTCGCTGCCGACGAGGTGAGCTTCACGCCCGGTCGCGTGTGGACCAGCCCGACATCGCAGGCGCGCTACCCCGTCGAATGGACGCTGCAAACGCCGGCTGGCCGCCACCGCATCGTCGCACTGCTCGACGCGCAGGAGCTCGACAGCCGCCAAAGCACCGGCACCATCTACTGGGAAGGACTGAGCGAGCTGCGCGACGACAGCGGCCAGCGAGTCGGGCGCGGCTACCTCGAGATGACCGGCTACGCGGGTCGGCTGTCGCTGTAGCGGCCTTTGTAGACTCAGGCGATGACCTCCCCTCCTGCCACGCCGTCGCCCGTCCCCACGCCTCGCACCACCGCCTCGGCGTTGCCGCCGCCCGGCAAGAACGTGCGCTCACTGGGCGGGCTGACACCCTTTTTGCGGCCCTACCGCGGCCGCATCGCGTTGGCGGGGCTTTTTCTGGTGATGGCCGCAGTGAGCACGCTGGTGCTTCCCGTGGCACTCAAGTCGCTGATCGATCAAGGGCTGGTGGCCGCTGAGCCCGGCGAGCGGGTGATGGCGGTGCGGGACCACTTCTTTGCGCTGTTTGGCGTGGGCGCGGCGCTCGGGCTGTTTTCGGCGCTGCGCTTTTACATGGTCACCTGGCTGGGCGAGCGCGTCACGGCCGATCTGCGCAACGCGGTGTATTCGCACGTGCTGCGCCAAAGCCCCGAGTTCTTCGAATCCACGCAAACCGGCGAGGTGCTGTCGCGTCTGACCACCGACACCACCCTTGTGCAAACCGTGGTCGGCTCGTCGCTGAGCCTCGGGCTGCGCAACGCCGTGATGGGCATCGGCGCGATGACGATGCTCATCGTCACCAACCCGTTCGTGATGGCGCAGGTGCTGGGCATCCTGGTGCTGGTGGTGCTGCCGTCGGTGTATTTCGGGCGTCGCATCCGCAAGCTCAGCCGCGCCAGCCAGGACCGCGTGGCCGACTCCAGCGCGATCGCCGCCGAGGTGCTCAACGCCATCCCGGTGGTGCAAAGCTACACCCAGGAAGACCGCGAGGCGCAGCGTTTCGACCAGTCGACCGCCAATGCCTTTGCCACCGCCATCAGCCGCACGCGCATGCGCTCGGTGCTGGTCGGCTTCATCATCACCGCCACCTTCGGTGCGCTGCTGTGGGGCTTGTATCAAGGCACACAAGCGGTGGTGCGCGGCGACATCACCGCCGGCCACCTGGGGCAAACGGTGGTCTACGTGATCATCCTGGTGGGCGGTGTGGCCGTGCTTGCCGAGGTCTATGGCGACTTGCTGCGCGCCGCCGGTGCGACCGAGCGGCTGATGGAGCTGCTGGCCACCGAATCGCCCATCGCCTCGCCTGCGGCTCCCAAGGCGCTGCCGGCGGTGCAGCGCGGCTCTTCGCTCGCGCTTGAGGCGGTCACCTTCCATTACCCGTCACGACCCAGGATGGCCGCGCTGCGCGATTTCAACCTTGCCGTCGCGCCCGGCGAAACGGTGGCGCTGGTCGGACCCAGCGGCGCTGGCAAGAGCACCGTGTTCCAGTTGCTGCTGCGCTTTTACGACGTGAGCGAAGGCACCGTGCGCATCGACGGCATCGCGGTGCGCGACCTGGCACTCGAAGCGCTGCGCGGGCGCATCGGCATCGTGCCGCAAGACAGCGTGATCTTCTCGGCCGACGCGATGGCCAACATCCGCTACGGCCGCCCGCAGGCCAGCGACGCCGAGGTGATCGAAGCGGCCAAGGCCGCCTTCGCGCACGACTTCATCTGCGCGCTGCCCGACGGCTACCAGACCTTCCTCGGCGAGCGCGGCTTGCGCCTGTCGGGTGGCCAGCGCCAGCGCATCAGCATCGCGCGGGCGATGCTCAAGAATCCGCCGCTGCTGCTGCTCGACGAAGCCACCAGCGCGCTGGACGCCGAGAGCGAACGCATGGTTCAAGCAGCGCTCGAGTCCGCCATGAAGGACCGCACCACGCTGGTCATCGCGCACCGCCTGTCGACCGTGCAGCGCGCCGACCGCATCGTGGTGATGGACGAAGGGCGCATCGTCGAGGTCGGCACCCATGCGTCACTGAGCGCAGCCGGCGGGCTGTATGCGCGGCTGGCGCAACTGCAATTTGATGCGTAGCTGAAAACGCACAATCCACGCGCACGGTGAATGAAGGCACAGCATGCTTCGATTTGACGACTCCCCCCAGCGACCCACCAACCTCAGCCTGAACGCCAAGTGGCTCGAGATGGCCCGCTGAGATCCCGCACCCGTTTGGATCTTTCTGATCCGTTGACCTCCAGCCCCATGCAAACCCCCTACGAAGACCTGATGCGCCATGTGCGCGACCACGGCGTGTTCAAGGCCGACCGCACCGGCACCGGCACCAAAAGCGTGTTCGGCCACCAGATGCGATTCGATCTGAGCGAGGGCTTTCCGCTCATCACGACCAAGAAGGTGCACCTGAAGTCTGTGATCCTCGAACTGCTGTGGTTCCTGCGCGGCGACGGCAATGCGCGCTGGCTGCAAGAGCGCGGCGTGTCGATCTGGAACGAATGGGCGCGCGAGGACGGCGACCTCGGGCCGGTCTATGGCGTGCAGTGGCGCAGCTGGCCCACGCCCAACGGCGGCCACATCGACCAGATCGCACAGGTCATCCAAACGCTCAAGACCAACCCCGACTCGCGCCGCATCATCGTGAGCGCCTGGAACGTGGCCGATCTCGACGCCATGGCGCTGATGCCGTGCCATGCGTTCTTCCAGTTCTATGTGGCACCGTCGGCGGTGGCCGGCGAGCCGGGCCGGCTGAGCTGCCAGCTGTACCAGCGCAGCGCCGACATCTTTCTGGGCGTGCCGTTCAACATCGCGAGCTACGCGCTGCTCACACACATGGTGGCGCAGCAGTGCGACCTGCAAGTGGGCGACTTCATCTGGACCGGCGGCGACTGCCATCTCTACAGCAACCACGCCGAGCAAGTCGAGCTGCAACTCACGCGCGAGCCGCGTGCCGTGCCCACGCTGCACATCAAGCGCCGCCCCGCCTCGATCAATGACTACGAGTTCGAGGACTTCGAAGTGGTGGGCTATGACCCCCATCCGGCCATCAAGGCTCCTGTGGCGGTTTGAGGCCAGAAGCGCGACGCCAAACCCGGGTTGAGGGTCGGCTCAGCGCCGGATCGCTCACCGCTCTGGCGGCAGCCTATGATCCTTCGCCTTCACGAAGGTCAAGTCGGCCGACACCCCTCAAGCGCTGCGCCCCATGAGACAGATTTTTCCGACACCCAACGAGCCAGTCACCCGCCAGGGCGACTCGTGTTCGGCTGCCTGAACGCTGCTCATGCGCATCCGCACGCAAAGTCTCATCAGCGTGGCTATCGCCCTGGGCTCGCTGCTGGTGGTTGCGGCCTTGCTGGCGCGCGTCTCCGCGAGCAGCGAGCGCACCATGCAAGCCCAGTACGAATGCCGGGTGGTGGGCCGCGACGCGACCTCTTTGCTGGTGCTGGCACAGCGATACAGCCTGCAATACCAGGAGCAGCCGGCTGCCCAGTGGCACGAGTTGCACGCAAGACTGCTCAAGAGCATCGAGAACTCCATTGCCGCGCGCACACCATCTCGGCCGGAGTGGCAGGAGTTGCTCGAATTGCGACAACACGCGGCTCAACTTGCCCCCCTGTTCAGTGACCTTGAAAAAACGGCCTTCGACGAGGACAGTCCCGTCACGCAGCGACGCCGCAATCTGCTGCTTGCCAAGCTGGCGTCCGAGTCCGAGCAACTCGCCGATCTGCGCTACGCGTGGGCCGCGAAGATCGGCGATGAGATGGCCCAGCAACAGCGGGCCCTCGGGGCCATCGTGCTGGGCGGGCCGATCGTGCTTCTGTTGGTGTGCTGCACACTGGCCTGGGTGATCCGGCGTGATTTCCTGATCCCACTGGAGCGATTGCAAGCGGCGGCCACGGCCATCAGCCTGGGCGAGCCCACACAGCGCATCAACAGCATCGAACGCAACGAGCTGGGTGATGCCTCCCGTGCTTTCGATGCCATGGCAGATGCTCTGCTGCGCTCGCGTGATGAGTTGCAGCGCGAGGTGTTGGAGCATCGCAGCGTCCAGCAACAGCTGGCCACCGTGCTGGACCACGTGCCTGCCCTGGTTGCGCACATCAGCACCGACCAGCGCTTTGAATTGGTCAACCGCGCCTACCTGGCCTGGCACTCGCTGCCGATGAGCGACATCGTCGGCCGAAGCGTCGAGGAGTTTCACGGAAAGTCCAACTATCTGGTTCTGCAGCCGTACCTCGAGCGGGCGCTGGCCGGAGAAGCGGTGGCTTTCGAGGCCGTGCTCATTCGCGGCATCCAACGTCACGTGATGCGCGTGAGTTACGTTCCGGAGTTCGACGCCGCGGGCAAGGTGAGCGGCTTGTTCTCGATGAAGACCGACATCACCGAGCTGCGACGCTCGGAAGAGCGGTTGCGTCTGGTGATGGATGCATCCCCGGTGGGCATCTTCACGCGCTCGCCCGATGGCGTGATGACCTACACCAATCCGGCCTGGCAACGCATCACCGGTCGCACCGAGGCCCAGGCGCTCAAGGTGACCACGGCCCAGTTGATCCACCCCGAAGACCAAGGGCGGGTGCGCGCGCTGTGGAAGATCGCCATGATGAAGCGACAGCCGGTGGTCAGCGAGCACCGGTACATGCGTCCCGATGGCAGCGTGATCTGGGTTCGGGGCCACATCTCGATGCTGCGCCGAGACGGGGTCATCGAATGCGGCATCGGCGTGATCGAGGACGTCACCGAACGTCGCCTGGTTGATCAGGCGCTGGCCGAAAAGACCACCGCGCTGGCCCGATCCAACGAGGACCTGGAGCGCTTTGCGTACGTCGCCTCTCACGACCTTCAAGAGCCGCTGCGCATGGTCAACATGTTCGGCCAGCTCATGATGCAACGCAAGGCGGCACAGCTCGACGCCGAGGCACTCGAGTTCCTGGGCTTCATGGTCGACGGCGGACAGCGCGCCCAGGACCTGGTGCGTGACATGTTGAGCCTGGCACGCCTGGACAACCAGACCAAGCCGCCCGAGCCCGTGATGCTCGAGAGCCTGCTGGGCGACACGCTCGATCAGTTGCGTGACCGCTTGAAAACGGCCGGTGCCGTTGTCACGCACGACACCTTGCCCACCGTGATGGGCGACCGCGGGCAGCTGGGCCAGTTGCTCACCAACCTGGTCGGCAATGCGGTGAAGTTCTGTGGCGATGCCGCCCCGAAGGTGCACCTGAGCGCGGTGCGCGAGCGCGGCTCGTGGCGCATCAGCGTGCGCGACAACGGAATCGGTATTGAGCCCAAAAACTTTGATCGCATCTTCGTGATCTTTCAGCGTCTGCACCTGCGCTCGGAACATCCGGGCACCGGCATCGGTCTGTCGATCTGCAAGCGGGTCGTCGAGCGTCACGGTGGTCGCATCACGGTCGAGTCGACTCCGGGCGAGGGCTCCACCTTCTCTTTCACCTTGCCGGACACGCCTTCGGCTCAACCCATGGCGACCACGACGCCAGCCACCGCCTGACCATGCACCTCTTGCTCATCGAAGACAACCCCGCCGACGCACGACTGGTTCACGAAGCACTCGTCGAAGCACAGCTCGCGTGCAAACTCAACTGGATGAATTCGGGCGCGGCAGCCCTGAAGTTCCTGCGCGACGAAGCGGCCGCTGACCCGGCGTGTGCGCCCGACCTGATCTTGCTGGACCTGAACCTTCCGGGGCTGCACGGGCAGGAGGTGCTGGTTGACATCAAGAGCGACCCGCGGCTTCGGCACATCCCGGTCATCGTGCTCAGTTCGTCAATGGCCAGAGCCGACGTGCTGGAGGCCTACCGCGCGCACGCCAACGCCTACGTCGCCAAGCCGACCCAGTTCTCGCAATTCGTGGCGCTGATTTCGTCGCTCAACACCTACTGGGTCGGCGCCGTGCTGCTGCCCAGCAAGATGGCGCGACACTCCTGACATCCCATCCGAAACCGCCCCTGGAGAGACCCATGTTCAATTCCGTGCTGCTGATCGAAGACAACCTGGGCGACGCCCGGCTGGTCAGCAACCACCTGAGCGGTCGTTTCAAAGAGGAAGGCGCCATGCTTCAAGCACCCACGCTGGCCGCCGGGCTCGACGTGCTGCGCCGCAAGCCGGTCGATCTGGTGTTGCTTGATCTGGGGCTGCCCGACAGTCACGGCCTGCAAGGGTATTTCGCGGTGCAGCAGCAGGCACCCGACACGCCGGTGCTGATCCTGACCGGAACGGACGACGAAGAACAAGCGACGCAGGCGCTGCGTGTGGGCGCCCAGGAATACCTCCCCAAACAGCAGGCCAACAGCGTGACGCTGGTGCGCGCCATGCGCCACGCTGTCGAGCGCGGCAAGCAAAAGCGAGCGCTGCGCGACAGCGAGTCACGCATGCGGGCCTTGGTCGACGCCGCGGGCGAAGGCGTTTTGCAACTCGACAGCCAGGGCCGGGTGATCTACCTCAACGCCTGGGCCAGCCAGATGCTGGGCCTGCCCGCCGATGGCGCGGGCACCACGTGCGGCGGGCAGCCCGTGACCTTTCTCGATTTGGTGCGACCGGCCGATCAGGGCACCGCGCAGGCACTGCTGAGCACATCAGTGGGCCGGCGCTCGAGCCGTGAACTCGGTCTGCTGCGCCCGGACGGTGCGCGCTGCTGGGTGATGGCAGCGGCCAGCAGCTACGCATTGCCCGACGAGGCCGTGCCGGAAACGGTGCTGATCCTGACCGACATCACGCTGCGAAAACTTGACGAAGACGGTTTGCGCCAGGTCAAGCACGAGCTCGAACATGGCGCCATCCGCCGGGCTGCGATGCTGGAAGCCGCCACCGCCGATTTGCAAGCGATCAACCGCGCCATGACCCACGACCTGCAATCCCCACTGCACGGCATCATCGGCATGACCCGGTTGATCCGCACCGACGATCAAGCGCTGCTGCCGGCCACGGCACAACTTCGGCTGGAGTCACTCGAGCAAAGCGCGCTCGAAATGAACGACCTGCTGTGCGGCCTGACGTCGGTCGCCGCCTTGAACACGCACGTGCCGCTGCGTGATGCGCTGGATCTGTCGACCATGGCACAGGAGATCGCCACTCGTCTGTGTGCCGACTCGCCAAGCCGCGATGTGCGCTGGATCATTGCGCCCGTACTCCATGCCTGGGGCGATCAGGCATTGGTCACGAAGCTGCTCGAGAACTTGCTCGACAACGCCTGGAAATACTCGGCTCAGACGTCACAGGCGGTCATCGAGTTTGGCCAGGAAGAGGCACCGGCGCGTGGCGTGGCGACCTACTTCGTGCGCGACAACGGCCAGGGCTTCGATCCGGCTGCCGCCAGCCTTCTGTTCGAGCCGTTTCAGCGCCGTCTGGCGTCACGCAAACGCGCCGGCAACGGACTTGGATTGGCCGTTGTGAAGCGCATCGTCGCTGCACACGGCGGTGAGGTCTGGGCCGAGTGCCAGCCTGGGGTGGCCACGACCTTTCGCTTCACGCTTGAGCGCGCATCGCGACGCGTCCCGCTTTGTTGACCCCCGCGGACACCTCGCCGGTGCGGATGGAGGGCTACATGCTCATCGTCGAGGACAACCCCGGCGAGGCGCGGCTGATCAGCCTGATGCTCAGTGAATTGAGCACCGCGAGCCTGCCACCGCTGCGCTGGGTGCAGACCGCCACGGCAGCGCTGGCCATGCTGGCGGCCGAGCCGCAATGCGCGGTCGTGCTGCTCGACCTGGGTCTGCCCGACAGCCACGGGCTGGACACGCTGCGCGAGATGACCCGGCGGCATCACCGGGTGCCGATCCTGGTGCTCACGGGCAACGAGAACCAGGAAATCGGCCAATCCGCGGTGGCCGTGGGAGCCCAGGACTTTTTGCTCAAGGGCCAGTTCGACGCGGGCTCGCTGAGCCGCGCCATCACCTTTGCCGCTCAGCGCAAGCAGGCCGAGCTCACGCTGCTCGATCGATCACGGCTCGATGACCTGACCGGCCTGCCCAAGCGCGCCATCTTGCTGGATCGGCTGCAAACCGCGATCGCCTACGCGCACAGACACCGCACGCTGTGTGCGCTGCTGTTCATCGACCTGGACCGGTTCAAGCTCGTCAACGACACCCATGGGCACACCGCCGGCGACACGGTCCTGCGTGCCGTGGCGCTGCGCATCGCCAATGCCGTGCGAGCCAGTGACACGGCGGCGCGTCTGGGCGGCGACGAATTCGCCGTGCTGCTGGGCAACCTTGCCCACCTGGACGACGCGGTGTCGATCGGCAAGGCGATCCTGGCGGCGATCGTCGAACCGGTGCCCTACAACGGCAAGTCGCTGCACGTGTCGGCCAGCATCGGCGTGGCTCACCTCAGGGGCAACGCCGAAACGGCGGAGCAGTTGCTGACGCGCGCCGACGCGGCGATGTACACGTCGAAGGCCGCCGGCCCGGGACTGGTCAGCCTGCTGTGATCCACCGCATGCGGTGGTGCACGCACGGCGGTGGCACGCCTCAGTAATTGATGCCGAAGCGGTAGCCGCGAAAGCTCAACACCGCCGAACGCAACTGGATTTGCTGCAGGGTGAGTTCGGCCGTCAGCCGGTCGCCCTCGTGATAGACCTGCCCGTTGAGGATCAGCATGCGACTGGCCGCGTGCTCCGAGTGGCTCGCGCCGCCCACAGCCAGCGTCGGCAAGGCACCCCGGATATCGGCCGGCAACTCGTTCAGTGCGTACACGCGCGAGTCAGCGTCCACAGCAGGCGGCGGCGACCCCGGCACACCTGAGGCCGCAGGTGTCGGGCGCACCGCAGCCGGCTTGCTTCGCGAAGTGGCGTTCGCCGTGTCCCGCTGGGGCGCCTTGAGCGCGAGTGGTGCGGTGTGCGCCGCTTCGCGGGGCGCCGGCGGCGCGGCAGGCCGGGCCGCCTCGAGGGCAACAGCCGGCGCTGCAGGCGCCACCACGGCTGCACTCACGACGACGGACTGCGGTAGCACCGTGGCGGCAGGAGCAGCCACGGGCGCGAGCACCGGTGGCACATCCGGCGCCGATGCAGCATCTCTCGCGGCCGGGACGCCACCGCTGCCGAACCACCACCAGAGCAAGCCGCACAGGACCACCGCGGCGCCGGCGGCCATGGCAGCGACCACCGGACGGCTTGCGCTGGCTTGGGTGTCAGCGGATGACAGCCCCATGGGCTGCGCGTTCAAGCCCGGGATCTCGCCGCGGCTGCGTTCGGATTCAGCGCGCTTGAGCGCATCGAGGATGTAAGACATGGTCAGCGCTCAGTGAGCCTGGCTCGCAGGGGCCAAGGCCGGCACTGCTGGCGGTGCAGATGCCGGGGAGATCGCGGTGGGTGCTGCCGAGGCGGCATCGGATGAGCCGGGCGCAGCAGCGGTGGCAGCCACCGCCGGGGACGACGCTGGGCGGACCAGCGGCACCGACGCGGCAGGCGCCGCAGACGGCACCGGGGCTGGCGCCATCGCCGCACGTCCCCGCAGGCGCTCCATCAGCCAGGGCGCACCCGCAAACGCCGCTGCGCCGACGACCAGCCCGATCGCCAGGCCACCGGCCAATGCCAGGCGCAGTGCCTTGCGCCGGGACTTGGCGGGCATCGACGCGCTGACCTCGCTGGCATCGAAAACCTCACGCGCCGCCTTGTCGACGATGCTGCGGTCCACGACCACCTTGCCCGACGCATAAGCCCCGAGCAGCGCGCGGTCGCACAGCAAGTTGATGCGGCGCGGCACGCCACGGCACAGGCGGTGGATGCGCTGCAGCGTGTCGCCCAGGAATGGAATGGGTCCCGTCATGCCGGCCACCGCCAGCCGGTGGCGTATGTACTGCGCGGTTTCCCGCTCGGTCAGCGCCTCGAGGTGAAAACGCGCGATCACCCGTTGCGCGAGCTGCTGCAACCCGGGCTGCGCCACCATGTCGCGCAACTCGGGCTGGCCGATCAGGATGATCTGCAGCAGCTTGCGCTCGTGGGTTTCGAGGTTGGTCATCAAGCGCAACTGCTCGAGCACATCGGGCGACAGGCTTTGTGCCTCATCGATGATCAGCACGTTGTTCTGGCCCACGCCATGGGTGCGCAGCAAAAACGCATTGAGCGGATCGAGGTAGTCGGTCACCGTGGCCGCGCCCGGCTCTCGCTCGGGGTACGGCACCAGGAATTCGTCGCACACCGAGCGCATCAGCTCGACCACGGTCAGCTTCGGATTGAAGATGTACGCGACGTTGCAGCGCTTGGGAATCTGCTCGAGGAAGCAGCGGCACACCGTGGTCTTGCCCGCGCCGATCTCGCCGGTGAGCAGCACGAACCCGCCGCCACTGCCCAGCCCGTACAGCAAATGCGCCAGCGCCTCGCGGTGCCGCTCGCTCATGAAGAGGTAGTGCGGGTCCGGCGCGATGGAAAAGGGCGGCTGCTTCAGGCCAAAGTAGTCGGCGTACATGCAGCGGAGCATAGCCGCGGGAAACGCCGCCGGCACCATGAGCCGCACCAGGCAGGCTCCGCCGACAATCAAGGCTTCGCCAAGCGCTCCCCGGTGCCTGCCCCCGATGTCCAACGCCCCGCCCCTCGTCGTCGACCTCGACGGCACGCTGACGCCCACCGACACGCTGCTCGAGTCCATCTTGCAGCTGCTGCGCCGCTCACCGTGGGATGTGTTCGCGCTGCCGCTGTGGCTGCTGCGTGGACGCGCGTTCTTCAAGGCCACCATCGCCGAGCGCTGCGCGTTCTCGGCCGAACTGCTGCCGCTGCGCGAGGGCCTGCTTGAGCACTTGCGCGTACAGAAATCGCTGGGCCGCCGACTCGTGCTGGCCACCGCCGCCGACCGCCGCATCGCCGACGCCGTGGCTGCGCGGTTGGGCCTGTTTGATCAGGTGCTGGCCAGCGAACACGGCGTCAACCTCAAGGGCCAGCAAAAGCTGGCAGCCATCCAGACACAGGTGGGCGGCGACTTCAGCTACGCAGGCGACAGCGCGGCCGATCTGCCCATCTGGAAGGCCGCTCGCTCGGTGATCGTGGCCGGCGCCTCGAGCGCCGTTGCACGCGAGGCCACTTCGGGCAGCTCGGTCGAGCTGCTGATCGAACCTCAGCCGTTCACGCCGCGGCTGTGGATGCGCCAGCTGCGTGTGCACCAGTGGGCCAAGAACATCTTGCTGTTCGTGCCGCTGCTGACCTCCTTCGCCTTTGCCGACCTCGGCCGCGTGGCGCACTCGGCGCTGGCATTCGCGGCGTTTTCGCTGGCAGCCTCGGCGACCTACGTCTTCAACGACCTGTGGGACCTCGACAGCGACCGCGCCCATCCGCGCAAGAAGAACCGGCCCCTGGCCAGCGGGGCCATTGCAATCGGCAACGCCGTGGCTGTGGCCCTCGGCCTGCTGGTTTCGGCGTTCGCGATCGCCGCGCAGGTCAACGCGCACTTCGTGGGCATGCTGCTGGCCTACCTGGTGCTGACCACCGCCTACAGCTGGTACCTCAAGACGCTGGCCATGGTCGACGTGCTGATGCTCGCCGGCCTGTTCACGCTGCGCATCTTTGCCGGCTCGATGGCGGTGGACGTGCCCACCAGCCGCTGGCTGCTGGCGTTTTCGATCTTCATCTTCTTCAGTCTGGCGCTGATCAAGCGCTGCTCGGAACTGGTGACGATGGACAAGCAGGGCCGCACCACCGTCCAGGGACGCGACTACCGCGTGGGCGATCTGGTCGTGCTGTGGCCCACCGGCGTGGCCGCAGGGCTGGGCTCGGTGGTGGTGTTCTGGCTGTTCATCAACGCACCCGAGGTGCAACAACGCTACGCCACGCCCGAGCTGCTGTGGCTGATCGGCTTCGCTCTGATCTACTGGCTGTCGCGGCTGTGGATGAAGACCGCGCGTGGCGAGATGCACGACGACCCGCTGGTCTACGCACTGGTCGACCGGGTCAGCCGTTACACGGTCATCGGCATGGTCGCCGTGGCGATCGCGGCGTTCTTCGTCAAGCTGGGCTGAGCGGATCGCGCCGCAAACGGCGCGATCGGGTTCAACCGCCCAGCGCGGCCACCACGTCGGGTGGCGCCTGGACCAACTCGATCAGCACGCCCTCGCCCGCCACCGGGAATTCTTCGTTGCTCTTGGGGTGCACGAAGCAGATGTCGTGACCGGCCGCGCCCTTGCGGATGCCGCCGGGCGCAAAGCGCACGCCGTTGGCGCTGAGCCACTCGACAGCCACCGGCAGGTCGTCGATCCACAGCCCGATGTGATTGAGCGGCGTGGTGTGCACCGCCGGCTTCTTGTCGGGGTCGATGGGCTGCATCAGGTCGACCTCGACGCGGTGCACGCCCTGACCCATGGCGCAGATGTCCTCATCGACGTTCTCGCGCTCGCTCACGAAATTACCCGTGACATCAAGCCCTAGCTTGTCGACCCACAGCGTGCGCAGCCGCTCCTTGCTGGGCCCGCCGATGGCCACCTGCTGGATGCCCAGCACCTTGAATGGACGTGTCGTCATGGAATCCTTACTCGAAGCAGATGATGACTTGGTCGACGGCGAGGCTCTCGCCCTTGGCGGCGCGCACCTCGGAGACCACCGCGTCTTGCGTGGCCACCAGGATGTTTTCCATCTTCATGGCCTCGATCACCGCGAGCTTTTCGCCGGCAAGCACCTTTTGACCGGGCTGCACGGCCACTTCAACCAGCAAGCCGGGCATGGGCGACAGCAAGAAGCGCGACAGGTCGGGCGGCGCCTTGAAGGGCATCAGCATCGACATCTGCGCGGCGAATGGTGACAGCACGGTGGCTTCGATCTGCGAGCCGTTGTGAATCACGCGGTAGGCCAGGCCCATGCGTTCGATCTGGGCGCAGAACGGCCGGCCGTCGATGCGGCCGTGGATGACGACCTCGCGCAAGGGCGTCTCGAACGCGATGCGGTGGCTGAGGCCTTCGAGCTTGACGCGAAAGCCGTCGCCCTCGGGCGTCACATGCACCGGCACGTGCTCGCTGTGGCCTTGCTTGTCGCGGGTGACGACGACTGCCTCCGGCTTGACCACCGCTTCGTGTCCGGGCAACTGGCCGCTGATGCGTGCCGAGCGGTCGAGGTGGATGCGGTTGGCCACGGCCGCCAGGGCGCGCAACAGCACGGTGTCGGTCTGAGGCTGGGCGTCGTGGGAAAAGCCGTTCGGGTACTGCTCGGCAATGAAGCCGGTGTTGAAATCGCCCGCCACGAACTTCGGATGCGCCAGCAGCGCAGCCTGGAACGGGATGTTCGAGCTGATGCCGCGGATCGCGAAGCCGTTGAGCGCCTCGCGCATCCTGGCGATCGCGTCCGCCCGGTCCCGCCCGTGCACCACCAGCTTGGCGATCATCGAGTCGTAGAACATCGGAATCTCGCCGCCATCGACCACGCCGGTGTCCACGCGCACGCCACCGTCTTGCGGCACCTCGCCGCTGGCGATCCAGGTCTCGACCGGAGGGGCAAACTTCACCAGACGGCCCGTCGACGGCAGGAAGCCGCGGAATGGGTCTTCGGCGTTGATGCGGCACTCGATGGCCCAGCCTTCGCGCTTGATCTCGGATTGCTTGAACGGCAGCGCCTCGCCGGCGGCCACGCGGATCATCAGCTCGACCAGATCGAGACCGGTGATGCCTTCGGTGACCGGGTGCTCGACTTGCAGCCGGGTGTTCATCTCGAGGAAGTAAAAGCTCTTGTCCTTGCCGACCACGAACTCGACCGTGCCGGCCGACTGGTAGTTGACGGCCTTGGCCAGCTGCACCGCCTGCTCGCCCATGGCCTTGCGGGTGGCGTCATCGAGGAAGGGGCTCGGCGCTTCTTCGATGACCTTCTGGTGGCGGCGCTGGATCGAGCACTCGCGCTCCCACAGGTACACGGTGTTGCCGTGCGCATCGCCGAGCACCTGGATCTCGATGTGGCGCGGCTCTTCGACGAACTTCTCGATGAACACGCGGTCGTCGCCGAAGCTGTTGCGCGCTTCGTTGCGGCACGACGTGAAGCCCTCGAACGCCTGCTTGTCGTCAAAGGCCACGCGCAGACCCTTGCCGCCGCCGCCCGCGCTCGCCTTGATCATCACCGGGTAGCCGATGCCTTTGGCGATGCCGACGGCCGCCTCGGCGGTTTCGATCGCCTCGTTGTGGCCGGGGATGGTGTTGACCTTCGCCTCACCGGCGAGCTTCTTGGATTCGATCTTGTCACCCATGGCGGCGATCGAGGCGTGCTTGGGGCCGATGAAGACGATGCCTTCTTCTTCCACGCGGCGCGCGAATTCAGAGTTCTCGCTCAGGAAACCATAGCCCGGATGCACAGCCTGTGCGCCGGTCTGTTTGCACGCGGCAATGATCTTGTCCATCACCAGGTACGACTCGCGCGACGCCGCCGGGCCGATGTGCACCGCCTCGTCGGCAAGCTCCACATGGCGCGCATCGCGGTCGGCGTCGGAATAGACGGCCACCGTGCGGATGCCCATCTTCTTCGCGGTCTTGATCACCCGGCAGGCGATCTCACCACGGTTTGCAATCAGAATTTTTGTGAACACGATGACCTCATGTGTTGTTTGTGGTCTGTCTCGGAAACGACGAGACATGCAGGAGAGCTTCTGGCTTGTAGAGGCTGGCGGGCGGGCGACTGCGCTCATGTCCTCCGGCCCAGGCTGCGCCTGAGCCTCCCCCTTTACTTCGCTTCGTCACCCGCCCACCAGCCTCTACAGAGTTGCTTGTGTGCCAACGCCCATCCATGCCGCCACTGGCCTGGATCAGGTCGCTGTGGCGTTTTGCGCAGCGAAATAAAGGAGGAGGCCGCAGGCCGGGGGACATTCGCGGAGCAGAACGCCACAGTGGCCTGATCCCGCGCGAAGCGCAGCGCCCCGTCGGCCTGATCCAGCACCACCGCAGCGCCATCACAACGGAATGTTCCCGTGCTTGCGCCACGGGTTTTCCAGTTTTTTATCGCGCAGCATGACCAGCGATCGGCAGATGCGCTTGCGCGTTTCGTGCGGCTGGATCACGTCGTCGATGAAACCGCGCGCACCGGCCACGAACGGGTTAGCAAAACGGGCCTTGTATTCGGCCTCTTTGGCGGCGAGCTTTCCAGGGTCGCCCTTGTCCTCGCGGAAGATGATTTCCACCGCGCCCTTGGCGCCCATCACCGCGATCTCGGCGTTGGGCCAGGCGAAGTTGACGTCGCCGCGCAAGTGCTTGGAGCTCATCACGTCGTAAGCACCACCGTAGGCCTTGCGGGTGATCACGGTGATCTTGGGCACGGTGCACTCGGCATACGCATAGAGCAGCTTGGCGCCGTGCTTGATGATGCCGCCGTACTCCTGCGAGGTGCCTGGCATGAAGCCGGGCACGTCGACGAGCGTCAGCACCGGGATGTTGAAGGCGTCGCAAAAACGCACGAAGCGCGCGGCCTTGATGCTGCTCTTGATGTCCAGGCAGCCCGCCAGCACCAGCGGCTGGTTGGCCACCACGCCCACCGACTGACCGTCCATGCGGCAAAAGCCGATGATGATGTTCTTGGCGTAATCGGGCTGCAGTTCGAAGAACTCGCCGTCGTCAGCGACCTTCAGGATCAGCTCCTTCATGTCGTACGGCTTGTTCGCGTTGTCGGGCACCAGCGTGTCGAGCGACCAGTCGATGCGGTCGACCGGGTCGTTGCTCGGGCGCACAGGCGCTTTTTCCCGGTTGTTGGTCGGGATGTAGTTGAAGAAGCGGCGCAGCATCAGCAGCGCATCGACGTCGTTGTCGAAGGCCAGATCGGCCACACCGCTGCGCGTGGTGTGGGCAATCGCACCCCCGAGGTCTTCGGCGGTCACTTCCTCGTGCGTCACGGTCTTCACGACCTCGGGGCCGGTGACGAACATGTAGCTGCTGTCCTTGACCATGAAGATGAAGTCGGTCATGGCCGGCGAATACACCGCTCCGCCGGCGCACGGGCCCATGATCATGCTGATCTGAGGCACGACGCCCGAGGCCATCACGTTGCGCTGGAACACCTCCGCGTAGCCGCCAAGCGAGGCCACGCCTTCCTGGATGCGAGCACCGCCCGAATCGTTCAGGCCGATCACCGGTGCGCCGACCTTCATGGCCTGGTCCATCACCTTGCAGATCTTCTCGGCGTGCGATTCGCTCAGGGCGCCGCCGAACACGGTGAAGTCCTGGCTGTACACGAAGACCAGCCGGCCGTTGATCATTCCGTAGCCGGTGATCACGCCGTCTCCGGGGATCTTGTTGTCGGGCATGCCGAAGTCGGCGCAGCGGTGCTCGACGAACATGTCCCACTCTTCAAAGGTGCCCGCGTCAAGCAGCAACTCGATGCGCTCGCGCGCGGTCAGTTTGCCTTTGCTGTGCTGGGCGGCGATGCGTTTTTCGCCGCCGCCCAGACGCGCCAGGGCGCGCTTGGCTTCGAGCTGTTCAATGATGTCGTGCATGGTCTCTCACTCGGTTGACAGGGCAGGACTCGGCCTGCATCAGGGGTACTCGGGGGAAATCGGGGACTCGAAATGGGACAGCAGCGCTCGCGCGGCCACCGACGGCGCCACGCGCGCATCGCGCACCTCGGCGGTCAGATGGGGCAGCTGCGCACGCACGGCCGGATGCTGGCGGAAATCGGATTGCAGCCGCGCCTGTATCAGGTCCCACATCCAGGCCAGCGACTGCTGCTGACGGCGCTCGGCGAACTGACCGCTGGCACGGCGCAGCGCATGGAAGCGGTCGATCAGGGCGATGAACGCGGCCAGGCCCTGGCCCTTGAGCGCGCTGAGCGAAATGACCTGCGTGTGCCACGGCTCGGGCTGATCGGCCTGAGCGTCGGCGCTGACCGGCGGGCGGTAGATGCGCAGCACGCCGGCGATGTTGGCCTCAGCGCGCGCGGCGGCCATCGGGTCGATGTCGGCCTTGTTGATGACCACCAGATCGGCCAGCTCCATCACGCCTTTCTTGATGGCTTGCAGGTCGTCGCCGGCGTTGGGCAATTGCAGCAGCACGAACATGTCGGTCATGCCGGCCACCGCGGTTTCGCTCTGGCCCACGCCCACGGTCTCGACGATCACCACGTCGTAGCCGGCGGCCTCGCACACCAGCATGGCCTCGCGGGTCTTTTCGGCCACGCCGCCGAGCGTGCCTGATGCGGGGCTGGGCCGGATGTAAGCCTGCGGGTTGACCGACAGGCGCTCCATGCGCGTCTTGTCGCCGAGGATGGAGCCGCCGTGCACGCTGGACGACGGGTCGATGGCGAGCACCGCCACGCGCTGACCGCGCTCGATGAGTGCCAGGCCCAAGGTCTCGATGAAGGTCGACTTGCCCACGCCCGGCACGCCCGAGATGCCCAGGCGCATGGCCCGGCCGGTGCGCGGCAGCAGCGCGTTGAGCAACGCATCGGCGCGCACACGGTGGTCGGCACGCGTGGACTCGAGCAGCGTGATCGCCTTGGCGATCGCGCGCCGCTCACCCGCACACACCCCCTGGTGCAGCGTTTGGTCGTCCGGGCTCAGGCTCAAGGGCAATCGCGCCGTGTCAGGCCTTGGCGACGGCGCGACTGGCCAGACCCACGCGGATCTGCTCGAGCACGTCCTTCGCGCTGGCCGGAATCGGCGTGCCGGGGCCGTAGATCCCCTTGACGCCGGCGTCGTACAAAAACTCGTAGTCGGCACGCGGAATCACACCGCCGACGAACACGATGATGTCGTCGGCGCCTTGCTTGCGCAGTGCTTCGATGATCTCGGGCACCAGCGTCTTGTGGCCAGCCGCCAGCGTGCTCACGCCCACGGCGTGCACGTCGTTTTCGATGGCCTGACGGGCGCACTCTTCGGCGGTCTGGAACAGCGGGCCCATGTCGACGTCGAAGCCCAAGTCGGCGTAGGCGGTGGCCACCACCTTGGCCCCGCGGTCATGACCGTCCTGACCCAGCTTGGCGATCATCACGCGCGGACGGCGGCCTTCTGCCTCAGCGAAAGCGGCGATCTCGTCTTGCAACTGCGCCCAGCCTTCGGCGCTGTCGTAGGCGGCGGCGTACACGCCGGTGACCTTTTGCGTGTCGGCACGGTGGCGGCCCCAGGCCTTTTCGAGCGCGTCACTGACCTCGCCGACGGTGGCGCGCAGGCGCATCGCCTTGATCGCCAGATCCAGCAGGTTGCCGCGACTGGCGGCCTTGGATGAATCACCGTGAGCGATCTGCTCGGCTTCGACATTGCAGGCCTCGGCGCAGGCGGTGAGCGCGTCGAGCGCGGCTTGCACCGCAGCGCTGTCGCGGCTGGCGCGGATATCTTTCAGACGCGCGACCTGGTTCTCGCGCACCGCCACGTTGTCGATGCTCAGCGTGTCGATCGCGTCTTCGGTTTCGAGCTTGTATTTGTTGACGCCGACGATCACGTCCTGACGCGAATCGATACGCGCTTGCTTCTCGGTGGCGCTGGCTTCGATCTTCAGCTTGGCCCAGCCGCTGTCCACGGCCTTGACCATACCGCCCATGGCATCGACCTCCTCGATGATCTTCCAGGCGGCGTCGGCCATGTCCTGGGTGAGCTTTTCCATCATGTAGCTGCCGGCCCAAGGGTCGACGACGCTGGTGATGTGCGTCTCTTCCTGAATGATGAGCTGCGTGTTGCGTGCGATGCGGGCACTGAATTCGGTGGGCAGCGCGATGGCCTCGTCCAGACCGTTGGTGTGCAGGCTTTGCGTGCCGCCGAACACCGCGGCCATCGCCTCGATGGTGGTGCGCACGACGTTGTTGTAGGGGTCCTGCTCGGCCAGGCTCCATCCCGAAGTCTGGCTGTGGGTGCGCAGCATCAGGCTCTTGGGGCTCTTGGCGTTGAAGCCGCTCATGATTCGCCACCACAACAGCCGCGCGGCACGCATCTTGGCGATCTCGAGATAGAAGTTCATCCCGACGGCCCAGAAAAAGCTCAGGCGTCCGGCGAAGTCGTCCACATCCAGGCCTTTGGCCAGGGCGGTCTTCACGTACTCCTTGCCGTCGGCCAGCGTGAAGGCCAGCTCGAGCGCCTGGTTGGCGCCAGCTTCTTGCATGTGATAGCCCGAGATGCTGATCGAGTTGAACTTCGGCATCTGTTGCGCCGTGTACTCGATGATGTCGCCGACGATGCGCATGCTCGGCTCGGGCGGATAGATGTAGGTGTTGCGGACCATGAACTCCTTGAGGATGTCGTTCTGGATGGTCCCGGTGAGTTGCGTCTGCGGCACGCCCTGCTCTTCAGCGGCCACCACGAAGGCGGCCAGCACCGGCAGCACCGCGCCATTCATGGTCATGCTCACGCTCACCTTGTCGAGCGGGATGCCGTTGAACAGGATCTTCATGTCCTCGACGCTGTCGATCGCCACGCCGGCCTTGCCCACATCGCCGGTGACACGAGGGTGGTCGCTGTCGTAACCGCGGTGGGTGGCCAGGTCGAACGCCACGCTCACGCCCTGCCCGCCGGCGGCCAGCGCCTTCTTGTAGAACGCGTTAGATGCCTCGGCGGTGGAAAAGCCGGCGTACTGGCGGATCGTCCATGGGCGCACCGCGTACATGGTGGCTTGCGGGCCGCGCAGATACGGTGCGAAACCCGGCAGCGTGTCGGTGTTCGGCAGGCCCTTCAGGTCGGCGGCCGTGTACAGCGGCTTGACGACCAGACCTTCGGGCGTGACCCAGTTGAGCTTGTCAACGTCGGCGCCAGGGGCAGACTTGGCGGCAGCCTTTTGCCACTGGTCCAGCGCGTCGGAGTTGAGGTGCTTGGGTGCGTCAGACATGGGTTCTCCGATGAAACTGTCCTCGTCGCCTGACCGTCGTCTGCCGAGGACCAGAGCCCCGGAGATAGACGCGCCAAACGGTTCGTCATGCATAATTCAGTTTGAATTGTAGTCACTCCGGCCCGCTCATTGCGAGCTCAACCGATGCACCCGATCAAAGCCGCCTCCTCAGGATCCACCAAAGCCGTCGCTGGCAAGGCGGCGGTTTCGGCGCACCCATCGGATGACACTGCCGGCACATCCGAGCGGCTGCAGCTGCCCTCGACCGCGCTCTACGAGCAAGTCGCCGAGCGGCTGCGCGCGCGCATCATGGCGCACACGCTGGCGCCGGGCAGCTGGATCGACGAGCAGACGCTGGCGGCCGAATACGGCATCAGCCGCACGCCCTTGCGCGAAGCCATCAAGGTGCTGGCCGCCGAAGGACTGGTGACGATGAAGCTGCGCCGCGGCGCATATGTCACCGAAGTGTCCGAACGGGATCTGGCCGAGGTGTTTCACCTGCTGTCGCTGCTCGAGTGCGACGCCGTGGGCGTGGTCGCCAGCCAGGCCACGGACGCCCAGTTGGCCGATCTGGCGGCGCTGCACGAGCGGCTGGAAGCCTCGGTGGGCGACGCCGACGCCTTCTTTGCCGCCAATGAACGGTTCCACACCGAGCTGCTCGACATCGCCGGCAACCGCTGGCGCAACCAGATGGTGGCCGACTTGCGCCAGGTCATGAAGCTCAGCCGCCATCATTCGCTGCTGAAGGAAGGCCGGCTCGAAGCCTCTTTGCAAGAACACCGAGACCTGCTGGCGGCAATCCAGTCGCGCCAGTCGAAGCGGGCCCAGGAGTTGATGCACCAGCACATGGCCCAAGGCCAGGAAGCTGCCGCCCTGCGCTGAATCAGCGCGGCGGATCCGCCCTTAGCGGCGGGCAGTGTGAGCCTTCTGGCTCAGCCACCCAACCACAGCGCCACGCGGTAGGTGACGAACGACGCGCCGTAGGCCAGCGCGAACAGGTAGCCCGCCATCACCAGCGGCATCTTCCAGCCACCGGTTTCGCGCTTGACGGTCGCCAGCGTCGACAGGCACTGCGGCGCAAAGACATACCAGGCCAACAGCGACAAGGCGGTCGCCATGCTCCAGCTGTGCGCGATCAAGGGTGTGAGCGCCTCTGCGGTGTCAGTACCGGTGGCCGACAGCGCGTACACGGTGCCCAGAGCACTCACGGCCACCTCGCGTGCAGCCATGCCGGGCACCAGCGCCACGCTGATCTGCCAGTTGAAGCCGATGGGTTCGAACACCACCGCCAGCGCATGACCGATCTGACCGGCCACGCTGTACTCGATCGGCGCACCGGTGGCACCCGCCGGCGGCGCCGGGAAGCTGGCGAAGACCCAAAGCGCAATGGTGAGCCCGAGGATGATGCCGCCCACCCGCTTCATGAAAATCTCGACGCGCTGCCACAGCCCGATGGCGATGTTTCGCGCCGTGGGCCAGTGGTAGGTGGGCAACTCCATCATCAGCGACCGCACGGCGCCGCGCGAGGTGAACCGTTTGAGCACCCAGGCCACTCCCAGCGCGCCCACGATGCCCGCGGCATACAGACCGAACATCACCAGGCCCTGCAGCTCGAAGCCCAGAGCGCCCACCGCGCGTTGCGGAATGAACGCGCCAATCAGCAGCGCGTACACAGGCAGCCGTGCCGAGCAGGTCATCAGCGGCGCGATCATGATGGTCACCAGGCGGTCGCGCGGGTTGGCGATGGTGCGTGTGGCCATGATCCCGGGAATGGCACAGGCAAAGCTCGACAGCAGCGGGATGAAAGAGCGCCCGCTCAGCCCCACGCCGCCCATCAGCCGGTCCAGCAAGAACGCGGCGCGCGGCAAGTAGCCCGACTCCTCGAGCACGAGGATGAAGAAGAACAGGATCAGGATCTGCGGCAGGAACACCAGCACGCCGCCCGCGCCGGCGATCACGCCATCGACCAGCAAGCTGCGCAGCCACGAATCGGGCAACAGCGAGGTGACTGTGTCGCCGACGAACCCGGTGGCCGTCTTGATGAGTTCCATCGGGGCCTGAGCCCAGGCAAACACCGCCTGGAACACCAGGAACAGCACCGCCGTGAGCAACAGCGGCCCGGCCACCGGGTGCAGCACCACCGCGTCGATGCGGTCGCTGGCCGTGTGCGGCACCAACACATCGAGCCCCTGGCGCTGCAAGATGCCGTGCACCGCCTCGTGGTCGGCCTGCATCGTGGCTTCAGGCGCGGCGGTGGCACCTGAAGGCGGCACACCAGACTGCGCGTTGCGCTGCCAGACTTGAGGATCGTCGAGCAGACCACGCAATGCATCGGCGCCATCACCGCGAGTGGCCACCGTGGCCACCACAGGCAACCCGAGCTCCGCCGACAAGGCCTGCGGATCGATCGCAACACCCCGGCGCTTGGCCAGGTCCACCATGTTGAGTGCGACCACGCAAGGCAGCCCCAGCCGCTTGACGGCCAGCACGATGCGCAAACTGCGGCGCAGGTTGGTCGCATCGATCACGCACACGACCAGATCGGGGCGCTTTTCGCCGACGGCGCGGCCGTAAAGCACGTCGCAGGTCACCCGCTCATCAGGCGAACGCGGATGCAGGCTGTACGCGCCGGGCAAGTCGAGCACCCGCAGCGCCTTGCCTGCGGGTGTGAGCAACTTGCCTTCCTTGCGTTCGACCGTGACACCGGCGTAATTGGCCACCTTCTGGCGGCTGCCGGTCAGCAGGTTGAACAGTGCACTCTTGCCGCAGTTGGGATTGCCCACCAGCGCCACCAGCGGACCGCCGCGGTGGACGTGGATGATCGATTCACTCATTCAGTCAGGCAGCTGCACCCACGTGAACGCAGGCGGCCTCGGCGCGCCGCAATGCAAAAGTCGACAGGCCCACCCGCACCACCAGCGGATCGCCACCGAAAGCGCCTCGGGCCATCAGCATCACCCGCTCTCCGGGCATGAAACCGATTTCCTCGAGCCAGCGTACCCACTCGGACGAAGCCGCCGGCGCTTCAAGGCGCGACACCACGTGGGCGCACCCCAACGGGATTTGATCGAGCGACGTGGACAGGTTCGGTTTCATGGGTTGTTTCCGGGAACGCAGCAAGCTCGAGACGAGCACCAACGCAAACGATAGTTATTCGCATTCTAGGAGCGGATCAGCCCCCTCGCCCTCGGGAATAACCCCCACACGATAAAGGGTCACTGCGACAATACACCGATGCCCACCGCACCGCCCATCGTCACCCTCATCGCCGCCGTGGCCAACAACGGGGCCATCGGCCGCGACAACGCCCTGCTGGTGCACCTGCCGGGCGACCTGCCCCGCTTCAAGCAACTCACGCTGGGCCGCCCGGTGATCATGGGGCGCAAGACCTGGGACTCGATCGGGCGGCCTTTGCCGGGACGCCGCAACATCGTCATCACGCGCAACGCAGACTGGTCGGCCACAGGCGCCGAGCGCGCCGGCAGCCTGGACGCGGCGCTCTTGCTGGCAGCCGATGCCGAGCGGGTGTGCGTGATCGGCGGCGCCGAGATCTACGCCCTGGCGCTGCCGCGCGCTGATGAACTGCAGCTCACCGAGATCGATGCCGATTTCGAGGGCGATGCGTTCTTTCCGGCCTGGCAGCGCGAGCATTTCGACAGCGTGATGATCGAGCCGCACGAAACGCCGCAGGGCCTGCGCTACCGCTACGTCACCTACTGCCGCCGGTCCGGCGGCTGACTTTCCCGCCCGGGTCACGCACCCACCCCCATGCCCCAAGCCACGATGCGCCACCTGGTCGGGCGCACGCGCACCCGGCACGCCAACCGGCAGCTCGGAGTGCTGCTGGCATTCGTGGCCGGAGCGGTCAACGCGGGCGGGTTTCTGGCCATCCGCCGCTACACGTCGCACATGACGGGCGTGCTGTCGGGCATTGCCGACGACCTCGCGCTCGGTCATGTCGCGCTGGCCCTGGCCGGGTTGCTGCTGGTGTGCGTGTTCATCAGCGGCGCGATGACCACGGCGCTGTTGACCAACTGGGCGCGCCACCGCCGGCTCAACAGCGAGTACGCGCTGAGCCTGCTGCTCGAGGCGGCGCTGCTGCTGGTGTTCGGCCTGCTCGGCACCTACCTCGCCCGGCACACCACACTGCTGGTGCCGGCAACGGTCGCGCTGCTGTGTTTCATCATGGGCTTGCAAAACGCCGTGGTCACCAAGATCTCGCACGCCGAGATCCGCACCACGCACATGACCGGCGTGATCACCGACCTCGGCATCGAACTCGGCAAGCTCATTTACTGGAACCGCTCATCGGACCCGGCCAGCGACACCTACGTTCGCGCCAACCATGACAAGCTCCAGGTGCTCGGCTCGATCCTCGGCGGCTTCACGGCGGGCGGCGTGGTCGGGGCGCTCGCGTTCAAGCACCTGAGCTATGCGGCGACGATCCCGATCTCGCTGCTGCTGGCCAGTCTCGCGCTGGTGCCCGTGCTCGACGATCTTCGCGTGGCGATCAGATCCCGCAGGCGTTGACTGAATTCCAGTTCCCTCCGCGTCGGCTTATGCGATGAGCGACCAAGCTTAGGCACAAGCTGTCGTTGCTCCGGCGCAGCCCCGTCTTGAGAATCGGCAGACAGGCGTTCCCCGAAATCACCAGGCGCCCTCGAGGCGACGACTCATGAATTTCCAGCAATTGCGCGCGGTGCGCGAAACGACCCGCTCCGGGTTCAACCTCACCGAGGTCGCCGGCGTGCTGCACACCTCTCAGCCCGGCATCAGCCGGCAAATCCGCGAACTCGAGGACGAACTCGGGATCGACATCTTTGTGCGGGCCGGCAAGAGGCTGACCGGCCTCACGCCCCCGGGTGAAGCGGTTCTGCCGATCGTCGAGCGGTTGCTGCTGGAGTCCGACAACCTCAAGCGCGTGGGTGAGGACTTCACTGCGCAGGACCTGGGCCGGCTGTCGCTCGCCGCCACCCACTCGCAGGCGCGCTATGCCTTGCCCATGGTGGTGCGCGACTTCCGGCGCGTCTACCCGAAGGTCACGCTGATGCTGCATCAGGGCTCGCCCAAGCAGGTCGCCGAGATGCTGCTGTCGGGAGAGGCCGACATCGGCGTGGCCACCGAAGCGCTGGCGCAGTACGACTCGCTGGTCGCGCTGCCGTGCTACCGCTGGACGCACAGCATCGTGGTTCCGCCCGACCACGAGCTCTTGCAAGTCGATGGGCCCATCACGCTGGAGCAACTGGCGCAGTACCCGATCGTGACCTACGAGGCCGGCTACACCGGCCGCGCGCACATCGACGATGCGTTTGCCAATGCCGGGTTGCATCCCGACATCGTGCTCAGCGCCATGGACGCCGACGTGATCAAAACCTATGTCGAACTCGGCATGGGCGTGGGCATCGTGGCGTCCATCGCCTTTGACGCCGAACGCGACCGCACCTTGCGCGCACTCGACGCGCGGCATCTGTTCGAGGTCAACCTGACACGACTGGCGATCCGCCGCGGCACCTGGCTGCGCGGCTACGTCTACGCCTTCATCGAAGCGTTTGCACCGACGCTGACGCGCCCGGTGGTCGAGCGGGCGCTGGCGGGACTGATCGACGCGAAGTGAGCGACGACGCCGGTGCCGCGACGCACCCGGCGCTGAGGCTCAGATCAGCGCCGCGGGATCTGCCGGCTCCTGAGCAAAGCGAGTGATTCGGCGCGGAATCAGATGCACCGTGGCACCCGGCTCCAGAGACATCGACTCGCGCAGCCGCTTGAACTCGGCGCGCGGCAGTTCCACATCGATGTCGCTGGCGTCATCGACACGCTTGAACTCGAGCCGCGTGTTGGGCCCCACGGTCAGCGTCTGCGTCAGCGTGACTGCCACCGCACCGTCTTGCGCACCGGCGACGATCTGCAACTCGTGCGGACGCACGTAGCTCACCTCACCGGCGCCGGCCACCGCCCCCTGCGCGTGGTCGAGACGCCCATGGAACAGGTTCACATCGCCCAGGAACTTCAGCACGAACGGCGTGGCCGGATGGTCGTAGACCTCGTCGGGTGATCCCACCTGCTCGATGCGCCCCTCGTTCATCACGACGATGCGGTCGGCCACCTCCATCGCCTCTTCCTGATCGTGGGTGACGAACACGCTGGTGACATGCACTTCGTCGTGCAGGCGACGCAGCCAGCGGCGCAGTTCCTTGCGCACCTTGGCATCGAGCGCGCCGAACGGCTCGTCCAGCAGCAGCACCTTGGGCTCGACCGCCAGCGCGCGGGCCAGCGCAATGCGCTGACGCTGGCCACCGGACAACTGATGCGGATAGCGGTCGGCGATCCAGTCGAGTTGCACCAGCTTGAGCAAGTCCGTGACCTTGGATTGAATCTGGGACTCGCTCGGCCGGGTGGCTGCGGGTCGCACTCGCAGCCCGAACGCCACGTTCTCGAAGATCGTCATGTGGGCGAACAGCGCGTAGTGCTGAAACACGAAGCCGACCTGACGGTCGCGCACGTCGGTGCCGGTGGCGTCCTTGCCGTGAAAGTGCACCGTGCCCGAATCGGGCACTTCCAGCCCCGCGATGATGCGCAGCAGCGAGGTCTTGCCCGACCCCGAAGGCCCGAGCAACGCGACCAACTCGCCTGAGGGAATGTCGAGGGTCAGGTTGTCGCACACCACGGTCTTGCCGAAGCGCTTGTTGAGGTTGCGGATTTCGATGCTCATGGTCTGACCTTGTTCATTCCCGTTCACTGGCGGCGCGCTTTTGCGCCTTCACCCGCTGCTCGACGATGTACTTGAGCAGCAGCGTCACCAGCGCCAGCAGCGCCAACAGCGACGCCACCGCGAACGACGCGGCGAACTGGTATTCGTTGTAAAGAATTTCGATGTGCAGCGGCAGCGTGTTGGTCTGTCCACGGATGTGCCCCGACACCACGCTGACCGCTCCGAATTCGCCCATCGCCCGGGCGTTGCACAGGATCACGCCGTAAAGCAGCGCCCACTTGATGTTGGGCACCGTGACGCGCCAGAAGATCTGCCAACCGCTGGCGCCCAGCATGCACGCGGCTTCTTCCTGCTCGACGCCTTGCGCCTGCATCAGAGGGATCAGCTCACGCGCCACGAACGGGAACGTGACGAAGACCGTGGCCAGCACGATGCCCGGGACCGCGAAGATCACCTTCAAGTCGTGATCGCGCAGCCATTCTCCGAACCAGCCTTGCAGCCCGAAGATGAGCACGTAGATCAGCCCCGCGATCACCGGACTGACCGAAAACGGCAGGTCGATCAGCGTGAGCAGCACGTTCTTGCCGCGGAACTCGAACTTGGCGATGCACCACGCCGCGGCCACGCCGAACGCGAGGTTCATCGGCACGCTGATCGCCGCTGCCGTGAGCGTGAGCCAGATGGCCGAGCGGGCATCGGGCTCGGTGATCGCAGCCAGATACACATCGATGCCCTTCTTGAAGGCCTCGACGAACACGATGGACAGCGGCACGAACAGGAAAACCGTCAGGAACAGCAGCGCCACGGCGATCAGCGATCGGCGCACCCACACGGGCTCCTGGGTGGCGCCAGCGATGCCGGGCGGGTTGCTGTAGGTGGTGGTGGATGTGCTCATGGCGTCAGCGTCCCTGCCGGGCGCGGGTCCAGGCCTGAAGCGCGTTGATGGCCAGCAGCAGGCTGAAGGCCGACACCAGCATCACCACCGCGATGGCCGTGGCGCCCTGATAGTCGTACTGCTCGAGCTTGGTGATGATCAGCAGCGGGGTGATCTCGCTGACCATGGGCATGTTGCCGGCGATGAAGATCACCGAACCGTATTCGCCCAGCGCGCGGGCAAAGGCCAGCGCGAAGCCGGTGATCAGCGCCGGCGTGAGCACCGGGAAGATCACCTTGGTGAAGGTCTGCCAGCGGTTCGCGCCCAGCGTGGCCGCCGCTTCCTCGACCTCTTGGTTGAGGTCTTCGAGCACCGGCTGCAAGGTGCGCACAACGAACGGCAACCCGATGAACGTCAGCGCCACGAACACGCCGATCGGCGTGTAACTCACCTTGAACGGCAGTGCCTGGCCGATCCAGCCGTTTTGCGAATACAACGCCGTCAGCGCAATGCCGGCCACCGCGGTGGGCAGCGCAAACGGCAGATCGACCAGTGCATCGACGAGCCGCTTGAGGGGGAACTCGTAACGCACCAGCACCCACGCCACGATCAAGCCGAAAAACGCATTCAGCAGCGCAGCGACCGCCGATGCGCCGAACGTCAGGCGGTACGAGGCCATCACGCGCGGCGAGGACACCGCTTCGATGAACGCCGGCCAGGTCATGGTGGCGGTCTTCAAAAACGCTGCACTCAGCGGGATCAGCACGATGAAACCGAGGTACAGCAGCGTGAAGCCCAGGGCCAGATCGAAGCCCGGCAGCACGCTGTGCCGCTTGATGAGTGTGCGGGACAAGAACACGGCAGGCCCTGGTTACTTCTTAGAGCGAACGATGATCTGGTCGTAGAAGCCACCGTCGTCGAAGTGCTCCTTCTGGGCCTTCTTCCAGCCGCCGAACACCTCGTCCACCGTGAAGGCATTGACCTTCGGGAAGTCCTTGGCGTACTTCGCCAGCACCTTGGCGCTGCGCGGGCGGATGTGCAGCTTCGCCGCGATTTCCTGGCCCTCATCGGACCACAGGTACTTGAGGTAAGCCTCGGCCTGAGCGCGGGTGCCGCGCTTGTCGACCACCTTGTCGACCACGGACACGGGGTTCTCGGCGAGCACCGTCCAGGTGGGATAGACCGCCTCGAAGTCCCCGCCGAACTCGCGCTGGATCAACGGCACTTCGCACTCGAACGTGACCAGCGCATCGCCCATGTTGCGCTGCGCGAAGGTGGTGGTGGCACCGCGCCCGCCGCCGTCAAGCACCGGCACGTTGGCAAAGATGCGCTCGACCAGCGCCTTGGCGGCCGCCGGCGCCACGCCGTTCTTGAGCGCCGCCCCCCAGGCGGCCAGATAGGTGTAGCGGCCGTTGCCCGAGGTCTTCGGGTTGGGAATGATCACCGACACGCCGGCGCGGCCGAGGTCGCCCCAGTCGCGGATGTTCTTCGGGTTGCCCTTGCGCACCAGGATCACCGACACCGAGGTGGTCGGCGCGCTGTTGTCGGGCAGCCGTTTGGCCCAGTCGGCGGGGATCAGCGCACCGCGCTCGGCCAGGATGTCGATGTCGTTCGCCTGGTTCATCGTGATGACGTCGGCCTCCAGACCTTCGACCACGCTGCGCGCTTGCTTGCTGCTGCCGCCGTGCGACTGGTTCAGCGTGAGCACCTCGCCGGTGGTCTTCTTCCAGTACGCCGCGAAGGCCGCGTTGTAGTCCTTGTAGAACTCGCGCGACACGTCATAGCTGACGTTGAGCAGCGTCTTGCCGGCGCCTTGCGCCCGCACAGCGAATGGGGAGGCAACGGCCACACCGGCCATGGCCAGCAGCGTCGCGCGACGGTTGAATGAGTTCATGAGGTGTTGAGCGGCGCTGCCGCCTGAAGGAGGGGAGGTCCGCGATGCTAGGCGGCGAAGTCAGCCGCCTAGCAACCGATTTCGCGGATCCATATGCGAATAACAACTAAAGACGAGCCCAACGCCCAAGCGAGAGCCCGTCCCGGATTGAACGCGGGGCACCGTGAGGTGCCCGCCATGCGCGACTACTTCGCGGTATAGATCTGGTCAAACACGCCGCCGTCGGCGAAGTGCGTCTTTTGCGCCTTGGTCCAGCCGCCAAAGACGTCGTCAATGGTGAACAGGTTGATCTTGGGAAAGTTGGCGGTGTACTTGGCTGCCACGGCGGGGTCGATCGGGCGATAGAAGTTGCGTGCGGCGATCTCCTGCCCTTCGGGCGAATACAGGTATTCCAGGTAGGCCGTTGCGACCGCACGGGTGCCGCGCTTGTCGACCACCTTGTCCACCACGCTGACCGGTGGCTCGGCCAGGATGCTGGTGGGCGGGTAGACGATGTCGAACTTGTCGGCGCCGAACTCCTTGAGCGCCAGATGGGCTTCGTTCTCCCACGCCAGCAGCACGTCACCGATGCCGCGCTCGGCAAACGTCACGGTCGAGCCGCGGGCACCCGAGTCGAGCACCGGCACGTTCTTGAACAAGCTGGCGATGAAGGCCTGCGCCTTGGCCTCGGTGCCGCCGGGCTGCTTGAGCGCAAAGCCGTAGGCAGCCAGGTAGCCCCAGCGCGCGCCGCCCGAGGTCTTGGGGTTGGCGGTGATCACGCTGACACCCGGCTTGATCAGGTCGTCCCAGTTCCTGATGCCCTTGGGGTTGCCCTTGCGCACCAGGAAGATGTAGGTCGAGGTGTACGGCGAGCTGTTGTGCTTGAGGCGCTTTTGCCAGTCGGCAGGCAGCAGTTGCGCACGCTCGGCGATCGAGTCGATGTCGTAGGCCAACGCCAGCGTGACCACGTCGGACTCGATGCCGTCGATGACGGAACGGGCCTGCTTGCCCGAGCCGCCGTGCGACTGCTTGACCGTGACGGTGTCGCCGGTCTTGGCTTGCCAGTACTTGGCAAACGCCTTGTTGTAGTCGCCGTACAGCTCGCGCGTCGGGTCATATGACACGTTGAGCAGGCTGACATCCTTGGCGACAGCCCCGAAGGCGGCGGCGCCGATGGCCAGCACCAGCAAGGCGGAACGGGTGAAATTTCGAGCGGACATGAGGGGTCTCCGTTGAGGGCAAACAGGCGTGGCACCGGGGTCGAATGACTTCGAGGTTAGGCAACCAACAGCCAGCCGCCAACGAAGCGTTGTGTCGTTTGTTATGCGGTTTGCGGATAAGTCGGAGCGCTTGCGGAACCACCGCGGGCGGCACTGACCTACGGCAAACCATGACCTGTGCGGAGTGCGGGTGACCATAATCACGCCACCCGCCCCCCCTCTGAGTCAGTTCATGAAGAAGATCCTGATCGTCGAAGACCAGCCTGACATCCGCCGTCTGGTGCGCATGACCCTGGAGTTCGAGGACTGGGAAATCCACGAAGCGCCCGACGCGCTGACCGGCTGGGAAATGGCGCGCAGCGTGCAGCCCGACGTGGTGCTGCTCGACGTCATGATGCCCGGCGAGCTCGACGGCCTGGACCTGTGCCGGGCCATGAAATCCACGCCGAGGCTGCACGGCGTGCCGGTGATCATCCTGTCAGCGCGCGGCGGCAGCGCCGACCGTGAAGCGGGCCTGAGCGCGGGCGCCACCGAGTACCTGGTCAAGCCGTTCAGCCCGATGCAACTGCTGGTGCTGCTGGGCAACATCGTGGCCAAGCCTGAGGTGGGCAAAGCCGATTCGCGGGATGCCTGATCTGCTCGCCTGGCCGCTCGTGCTGGGCGTGTTGAGCACGCTGCTCATCGGCACGCTCGCCTGGGTGGCGATCCGCGGCGCACGGGTCCACCGACTGGCCGCGGCTCGCTTGGAACAAAGCCTTCAGGAAGCGGCTGTTCGCGAGCGCGAGCTCAGCGGCACCGTCATGAGCCTGCCGCAGCTGATCTTTCGCACCGATGCCAACGGCACGATCACCTTCGTCAATCAGCACTGGTTGCCGGTGATGGGAACCAGCGTGGGCAGCGCCCTGGGGCAGCG
>CANBSV010000006.1 GCA_947372225.1 Burkholderiales bacterium
CTTGCCACGCCCAGGCGCTTGGAGCCGAAGTCGAAGGCCAGAAAGGTTTGATCGCGCAGCCTCGGCTGAGCGGCCGGCACGCCGGCGGGTTGCTGGGCGCGCTCAGGCATGCCCGGTGTCAGTGCTGAGCATGACCGGGTCGATGCCCAGCAAAGAAAGCGCCTTGTCGTAGCGCTGCTCAATCGGCGTGCTGAAGATGATCTCGGGCTGGGCCTCGACATTGATCCAGTTGTTGCGGCTCATCTCGTCTTCAAGCTGACCGGCCGCCCAGCCGCTGTAGCCCAGGCTCACGAACACCCGAGCAGGTCCGGTTCCGCTGGACAACGCTTCGAGCACATCCTTGCTGGTGGTCATCTCCAGGCCGCCGCCGCGAATCTTCAGCGAAGAGGTGAATCCGGGCCCTTCCGACGGCGACTGTTCATGCAGCACGAAGCCGCGTTCGGTTTGCACCGGACCGCCAAAAAACACGGGCGACTCGGCCAGGTCGGCCCGCTCGAGCGGCAACTCGACCTTCTCGAACAGGTTTTTCAGCGTGATGTCGATGGGTTTGTTGATCACCAGCCCCAGCGCGCCTTTTTCGGTGTGCTCACACAGGTAGATCACGGTGCCGGCGAAGGTGTCGCCCACCATGCCCGGCATGGCGATCAGAAACTGATTGGTGAAGTTCACGCCTTGGGCACTCATGGGAAGCGATTTTATTCCTGCGGCACACTCGCGGCGATGCTTCCTTCACTCGATGCGGCACTGGTCTGGTTTCGCCGGGAACTGCGCGCTGACGACCACGCCGCCTTGCACCATGCGCTCAGGTCGGCACGGCAGGTGTGGTGCGTGTTTGTGCTGGACCGCGAGATCCTCGATGCGCTGCCGCGCGCGGATCGTCGCGTCGAGTTCATCGTCGCCGGGCTGGCTGACCTGCACGCCGAACTGACGACACTGGGGTCGGCCCACGGCGTGGCCGACACGGGATTGATCGTGCGCCATGGTTGGGCGCGCGACGAGATCCCGGCACTGGCGCAGGCGTTGCGCGTGCAAGCCGTGTACGCCAACCACGACGACGAACCTGCGGCACTGGAGCGAGACGCCCGGGTGCGCGGCCAGCTCGCCCATCTGGGCATTGCGTTACACACCAGCAAGGACCACGTGGTGTTCGAGCGCTCGGAAGTGCTCACCGCATCGGGCACGCCCTATGGCGTGTTCACGCCCTACAAGAATGCCTGGCTCAAGCGGCTGTCAGCCGAACACCTAGCCGCGTGGTCCATCGACGAGCATGCGGCCCACCTCGCTCCCATCGGCCATGAATGGGCCGGCGCTGCGCCCACGCTGGCCGACATCGGCTTCCAAGCGACCAACTTGTCGGCGCTGAAGATCGGCCACGGAGCCTCGAGCGCGCGTGCCGTTTTCAACGACTTCCTCACCCGCATCGACGACTACGAGGACACGCGCAACTTCCCCGCGGTCAAAGGACCGAGCTACCTGTCGATGCACCTGCGCTTTGGCACCGTGTCGATCCGCCGGTTGGCCCGAGAGTCCCGGCAGCGCGCCGAAGCCGGGTCTCGCGGCGCCGAGGTGTGGCTCTCGGAGCTGATCTGGCGCGACTTCTATCACCAGGTGCTGCACCACCACCCGCACGTGGTCAAGGGTTCGTTCAAGCCGGCCTACGACCGCATCGTCTGGGAGCACGGCAAAAAGGCTGAGGCGCTGTTCGCGGCTTGGTGCGAGGGACGCACCGGCTACCCGCTGGTCGATGCGGCGATGGCGCAGATCAACCAGACCGGCTACATGCACAACCGGCTGCGCATGGTGGTGGCCAGTTTTCTTGTGAAGGATCTGGGCATCGACTGGCGCTGGGGGGAGCGCTACTTTGCCGAAAAGCTCAATGATTTCGACCTCGCCGCCAACAACGGCGGCTGGCAGTGGGCGAGTTCCAGCGGTTGCGATGCGCAGCCCTACTTCCGCATCTTCAATCCGCTCAGCCAGAGCGAGAAGTTCGACCCGATGGGTCGCTTCATCCGCCGCTACCTGCCTCAACTTGCCGCGTTGCCCGACGAATCCGTGCATGCGCCGTGGGCCGCGCGCCCGGTCGATCTGGCAGCGGCCGGACTCGTGCTGGGACGCGACTACCCGATGCCCGTGGTGCAGCACGACGTGGCGCGCGCGCGCACGCTCGAGCGCTACGCCGTCGTCAAGGCCGTCAACTGAGTCTCAGGCGCCCAGCGCTGCGACCGGATTGCCGGTGCAACTGGCAATGAGCGCCAACAGGTCTTCTTCGGAATAAGGCTTGCCCAGGTAGTGACTGACGCCGAGTTGCGCCGCGTGGTCGCGATGCTTCTGGGCGATGCGCGACGTGATCATGATCACTGGCAAAGCCTGCAAGCGCGGATCGGCGCGCATGTTGCGCACCAGATCGAAGCCATCCATGCGTGGCATCTCGATGTCGCTGAGCACGATCGCCGGCAGTTCGTGACCCAAACGCTCCAAGGCATCGAGCCCGTCCTTGGCAAGCGCAACGCGATAGCCCTCTCGCAGCAGCATGCGCTCGGTGACACGGCGCACGGTGAGGGAGTCGTCGACCACCAGCACCAAGGGCGCCAGAGGTTGCTCGTCGACTTCGGCCTGCGCGATGCTGTCGTCACTGGCGGCCTGCATCGCGCTGCGTGCGGCGGCGCCATACAGCGCGGCCAGCGCCACCGGGTTGTAGATCAGCGCTACCTCACCGCCGGCCAGCAATGTCATGCCGGCCAGTCCGGGCATGCGCGACAGCTGAGGGCCCAGGTTCTTGACCACCACTTCCTGGTTTCCGATCAAATCGTCAACGTGCACGGCGATGCGCTGCGAGGCACTGCGCACGATCAGCACCTGGCTGGCCCGGGTGGCCACCTCGGTGCTGCACGCGCTGGTTTGCAGCAAGGCGCCCAGCCAGAAGAAAGGCAGCACCTCGTTATCGACAGTGAATCGACCGCTGCGCGCGGCCACGGCCACCTCGCCGGCGGGCACCCGACGCACCGTGTCGAGCAGCGTCGATGGCACACCCACCTTGAAATCGCCGCAACGCACCATCACCACCTGGGTGACGGCAGTGGTCAGTGGCAGCAACAGCTTGAAGTTGGTACCCCGCCCTTCGGTGGTGGAGGTCTCGATGCGACCACCGATGGCATCCACCTCAGAGCGCACCACGTCCAGACCGACACCGCGGCCGGCCAGTTCCGTCACCTTGTCGGCGGTCGAAAAGCCGGGGCGGAAGATCAGGTCGGCGAGCTCACTCGCGCTGGGCGTGTGGCCGGCGGCGATCAAACCGCCCGCCTGAGCTTTCTCGCAGATGCGTCCCAGATCCAGGCCACGGCCGTCATCGCGCACCTCGACGCTCACCTCGTTGCCGGACTGACTCACAGCGATGATCACCGAGCCCGTGGCGTCCTTGCCGGCAGCCAATCGCTGCTCTGGCGATTCGATGCCGTGCGTCACGCTGTTGCGCAACAGGTGCTCAAAAGCACCTGTCATCCGATCAAGCACACCGCGGTCGATATCGATCGAGCCACCTTCGATGCCCAGTCGAACCTGCTTGCCCGTCTCCTTGGCTGCCTGCCGCACCACCCGCTGCAGCCGCTCCGACAGGCTCTCGAACTCGACCATGCGGGTACGCAACAGATCGTCTTGAAGCTCACGTGTGAGCCGGCCCTGCGCGGCCAGCCCGTCCTCCGTGCTTTGCAATGACTTTTGCAAGGTGCGCTGCACAGTGGCCACGTCGTTGACCGACTCGGCCAGCATGCGGGTGAGCTCCTGCAAACGCGTGTAGCGGTCGAATTCCAGCGGATCGAATTCTTCGGCGGCCGACCTGGCAGCTTCCATGCGCGAGCTGATCTGGGACTCGGCCTGCATCTCGATGTCGTGCAACTGCCCGCGCAAGCGCTCAAGGTTGTCGCTCAGGTCGGCCAGCGAGTCCGTCATCTGGTTGACCTCGGACGCGATGCGCGAACGGGTGATGCTCACCTCTCCAGCCTGGTTGACCAGCCGGTCGAGCAAGGGCGCACGCACCCGCACCATGGAAGTCGAGGCCGCTTGCACCGACACCGAAGGCACGTCATCGAGTGGCGGTGTGGCGTTGAAGAGCGACCAGTCGATGTCCTTCCCAGCCGCCACCTGCGAGCTGCCGAGTGCGGCCATCTCGCCGGCAAAGTCGTCTGTCTTTTCGTCAGTGGGAGCCACGTTGGCAAGCGGCTCGGGCTCGGCCACCTCAGCTCGCAAGGCGCCCGGCTCCGTGGCCCGGGGTACGGGCTCGGCGGTCTCGGTCACCACGGGTCGCCGCAAGGACTCGAACACCTGCTGCAAGCTGTCGCAACGTGCCAGCAAGGGTTCGATGTCATCGCTCGAAACGGTTGTTTCGGCCAACACCGAGGTCAAGTGCTCAATCCGACTTTCGAGACGGTGCAGCATCTCGCCCAGTCGCATCGCACCCGCCAGCCGAGCGCCACCCTTGAGCGTGTGCAGGTCACGCATCGCACCGGCACCGTGCTGCGCCTCGTCGGGGCTGCGCGACCAGTCCTGCAGCCGGCTGGCCAGACGGCCGAACAGTTCCTCGGCCTCTTCCTCGAAGATCGCGAACAGCTCGGGCTGCAGCGCATCGACCGCGTCGATGTCGTCGTCTTTGTCGAATTGAGGCGACGCTGCATCATCCAGATCGGCAGTCGCCGGGGCGGCCACGGGTTGCACGTCAACGGCTTCTTCGGGCTCAGCCCAAGCGACGTCGAGCGGCGCGGGGTCAGAGTCCAGCAACTCGTCGGGGTCAGGTTCGGCCATGACCGAATCCAGTCGGTGCGCCGATGTCAGTTCGTGCTCCGAAAGGCGATTCAACAACTCGCCAGACGGGCTCTTGAGGAAGCCCGCCGCAAACTGATGCAGCAGGCCCCGGATTTCATCGGCCGCATCGCGGAAAAGCTCGGCCTCGAGCGGCGTGCCCGCGCCCAAAGCGCGGCTGCGCTCGAGCGCATGTTCGAGCGTGCGCGCCAGCTCGGACAGCTCGGCAAATCCCACAGTGGCCGAACTGCCGGCCAGCGAATGCGCCAGCGCCGCAGCGCTCTCGCCCACCGGTTGCTGCAGATCGAACGCCCATTCCGCGATCTCGGTGACAAGGCGTCTGGACAACTCGTCCGCTTCGTTGAGATAAATATTGAAAAGTGCCAAGCTGATGCGCAGCGGGCCCACCTGCTTGAACCCCTCGTCGTCCGAAGCCGCCGGCTCTTCCAGCGGGTCGTCGGTCTGCGGCTCAAGCGCGTCGAGTTCAATCGCCTGGGTCTCGGGCGGTAGATCCGCACTGGACGGCAGGCCGAGGTCGAGATGGAGCAGTTCGGACCCCAGGGCCTGGGCCGGTACCAACGGCGCAACCCCCACGGGTGCCTCGCCTTCGAACGGCATCGGCTGCGTGGCCTGGGTGTCAAAGTCCCCGAACATCGAGCTCAGGTCGAGCAAAGCCGTGTCGCCGGTCAGCTCTGGCGACTCGACAGACGCGCTCAACGGTGCATCGTCAACTGGGCCCGGCCGATCGAGATCGAGATCGAGATCGAACACGGTATCAGCCACGGCTTCAGGCCCGAGCACCACGGTCGGCGTGGGCTCCACGCCATCCACCAGATCTGGATCCGGCATGTCATAGCCGCGTGACTCGACATCAGTCAACCCCGCATCGAGCTCGGCTGCCTCCGCGGCGTCCATGCCGAGATCGGGGAGCTCGCTGCTGGTCGGTGCCGCAGCAACGGGTGCGGGCCGGGCCGCGGCCTCAAGCTGACGGGCCGCCTCCCGGATGCGCGCAGCGGTGTGGGGGGTGTCGCGAGACGCAGCGATGTCGTCGACCCAGGATCCGAGTTGCTCGAGGGCCCAATGTGTGAACCCGAGCAGGGAGGCGTCGGCGGGACGCTGTTCGGACAGGAGGGTGTTGAACAACTGCTCGCAGGCCCAGGCCGCCTCGCCGAACTCAGCCAGCCCCACCATGCGCGCGCTGCCCTTGAGCGTGTGAAAGGCTCGTCGAACGAGCGTGATGCCCTGCAGATCGTCGGGCGCATGGGCCAAATCGGCGCACGCCTGACCGGCGCCGTCGAAGACCTCGCGCGCTTCTTCGAAGAACACCTCGCGCATTTCGGCGTCGCCTTCGGCTGCCTCAGCGGAAGCCTTGGGCTCCGCGGCTGCGGCACCAGCGCTCACTCGCGCATCGTCGTCGGACACGACGACCTGCTGCGATGGCGACCGCTCAGCCGGCCTGAATACGGGCTCGCCAACGACCACCGGGCCGCGACCGCTGCGACCCATGACCGGTGACAGGCTGCCCGACTCCGCGTCGTAGACGAACAGCGTTTTCGCCAGAGCGGGCTGCACCGCCAGCATGTCGATCAGGAACCCCAGCGCCCCCAGGTTGTTGGCAAACCGGTCGAAAACGCCAGCCTGGGTCACACGCGTCACGTCGATCTCGGTGGAGATCAGGCCGTCGAGTTCGTCGCGCATTCGAAGCAACGCCGCGACCGCGTGGTCCATGCCCAGCACCGACAGCACGCCACGCATGGCTGACAACTGCTGTGGCACCGGGATCAGCACCGTTGAATCGGCAGGGTTGCGGAAAAATGCATCGACCTGGCGCTCGGCTTCGGACAACGACGCGCGCAATTCGCGCACGACGCTGCCCATGGTCTGCCGGTCGGACACGCGTCGATACAGGTCCTCCATCCAGCTTTCGAGCGGCTCGGAGGGCGCGCCCTCGCGAACCTCGGCCATCCGATCGGACAGCCGCTGCGCGCGCGCACCGAGTTCAGGATGATCGAACTCACCATCTTCGAGACAGACCTCGACGTACAGCAGGCAGGTCGCGACCTCCATCGCCAACGCGGCGGACGGCGCTGAACCCGCTTGCTGAGACTGGGCCGCCGCCAGACGCAGCGACTCGGCCAGGGTCTCGCCAAACGGGAAGAAGCGCTTGAGCGACTCGCCGAGCAGAGCGAACTGCTCACCCAACCCATGCAGGCGGTGCATTTCTCCTGCCGCAACCCCCGACCAGGACTCTTTTGCAGCCGCGACGCGCTTGAGCGCCTGGGCCGTCAGAGCCGGATCGAAACGCCCCAACCGGCTCGTCTGGTAATCGGTGCCGGCGTAGTGCTCCAGCCCGTAGGCATGACGCACGGCAGCCAGCCGCACAGCGCGGTCTCCCATGCCAGGAAATTCAGCCTGGGAGCAGAAAAACAAGAGATCGCGAGCGAGCAGTTCAGGCACCTCCGAGGCACCGCGCTCGAAACTGCGCAGCACCGAGAGCAAGCGCGAAACCACCCGGGTGCTGAACACATCGGGTTTGAGCAAGCCCAGCGACTGGGCCTCGAACATTGCCGCAGCCAGCTTCCACAGCGTGGCCGCGCGCGCATCCGATGCGCCCGCGCCCAGCCCGGCGAAGATGGCGGTCATGCGGGCAGCGGCTCCAGCCGAAGCACCACGCATCAGCGCCAGCATCTTTCTCTCGACGGCCGACCGTGTGTCCGCATCAGGCGCGCGAGGCTGTGCCTGGCCATCGTCGGGCAGGGAAAGCCAGCGCCAGTCGAAGTCCCAGAGGTCTGCAGGATGCACACGCTCGGCAGCGGCGAGTTGCTGCACGGCCTGGTATTGCGGAAAAAGCGACAGCGGCGAAACGGCCTTGGCCGCGAGCACACGCTCCAGATAGTCCAGCAAGGCGAACAGGGCCCGCTCGACCGTCTGGACGGCGTGAGCGTCAAACATCCGTGGCTTGACGCTGAAGCGTTGCACGGCGGCCTCGCAGGCCCGCAGCACGCTGGCTCCAGCGGGCAATCCGGTCAGCTCCAGCGCACCCACGCCGTGGTGCAGGTGCTGGCGTGCAGCCTGAAGCTGCGCAGGGTCGATCAGCCCGTCATCGAGCACACCGGACTCAAGCTCACGGGCATGCCGGCGCAGGGCCTTGAGGGCCAGCTCGATGGACCGACGCAACTCGTCGTGGACCCACGACAGCGCGCTCAGGTCGCTCGGGCTTTCGGATTCGGCACCACGGCCGTCGGGCGGTGGGGGGGTGCTCAAGCTGTCCATGCAGTGCCTTGTGGTTGGGTGCAGCCAGTTGACGAAGCGCGAGCCCGTCAGTCGATCTTGAATCGGGCCACGGACTGTTTCAGTTCTTCGGCGGTGTGCGAAAGCTCACGCACCATCTGCGCGGTGGAACGGGTGCCCTCACCGGTTTGCTCAGTCACCGCAAAGATGTGCTGGATGTTGGTGGCCACCACATTGGCAGATTGAGCCTCGCCCAGCGCCTGACTGGAGATGTGCATGATCAGATCGGCCAGCTCACGCGAGACGCGGTCGATATCGCCCAGCGCGCTGCCTGCCTTGTCGGTCAGGCGGGTGCCCTCGACGACCCCTTGGGTGGAACGTTCCATGGCGGCCATCGCGTCCTGGGTGTCGGTCTGGATCGCCTTGACGAGCGCAGCGATTTGCCGTGTCGCGTCAGCCGAACGCTCGGCCAGCCTCTGCACCTCTTGCGCCACCACCGAAAAGCCGCGTCCGGCATCACCCGCAGAAGCGGCCTGGATGGCGGCGTTGAGCGCCAGCACATTGGTCTGCTCGGTGATGTCGGAAATCAGTTCGGTGATCTCGCCGATCTCCTGAGACGACTCGCCCAGCCGCTTGATGCGTTTGGAGGTTTCCTGAATGTGATCGCGGATGGCGTGCATGCCCCCGATGGTGTCTTGAACTGCAAGCAACCCGGATTCGGTGGCGCTCAGCGACTGACGTGCGACTTGTGCCGTTTGTTGTGCCTGTGCCGACACCTCGTTGATGCGCCCGGCCATCTGCAGCACCGACTCCCCGGTGTCGCGGATCTCGCGCAGTTGCTCGCTCGAGGCGGCCAGCAGTTCGGTCGACGTCAGATCGACGATCTGGGTGGTTTCAGTCACCCGGCTGACCGTGCCTTGAACTTGCGCGACCAGGGTACGGAGTTCCTCGACGGTGTAGTTCACCGAATCGGCGATGGCACCGGTGATGTCTTCGGTAACAGTCGCCTGCTGCGTCAGATCGCCCTCGGCGACGAGCTGCAGTTCGTTCATCAGGCGCAAGATGGCCGCCTGATTGGCATCGTTGATGCGCTTGGATTCGTCACGCTGGCGCTGGGCCTCGATGCGCTGGCCATCGAGTTCCAGTGCGCGCTGCGACTGATCGGCAGAAATTCTGGAGCGCTGGCCGAGCAGCCCGCCGGCGGCGAGCAGCACCGAAGCCAGCAGGCCCAGGCTCGCAACGGGCTGCGGCAGCGCGATATCGGTGGCCACAAGCGGCAGTGCTGCGATGACCACGACGCCGAGCAGCCCCACGACCGTCAGCGCGACCAACCATGCTTGGGCTGACTTGGCCGGCAACACCGCAGGCGTTGTTCCATCGGGGCTCACCGTGGCTTCGTGCGAACGCGAAACCTCGAACACCACGTGATCGGACGGTGCCGCCTCGGCAATGATGGAGTGCTCGAAGTCCCGCGATCCGCCCGAACCGGCCCCCTCAAGGACCACGGTGCGCTCCATGTCGGTGTTCATGTTCATCTCCATCGGCACACACTCCTGCGCTCAGACCGGCGCAACATCAGCCCACGATCCTCAGAAAGGCCTCGTGCCGAACCAGTGCCGCCAAGTGGATTTCCTGCCACACGCGACCCTCGGCATCCAGCAGGCGCTGGCCCACAAATGTCGGAGCAGCAGGATCGGCATCGCGTTCGAGCGAAAAATCAGCTTCACTGCGCAGTCCAGCGAGGCGGTCGACGCGCAATGCGGCGTTCACCTCGAACGACGCATTGAATGCCACCAGCATCGAGGGCTCACGCACCGGCTCCGTCGCCGCCAGACCCAGGAATCGGCCCAGATCGACCACCCCGTGGAGGTGACCTCGCAAGTTGCCCACGCCGAGAAACCACGACTGCGCATGAGGCACAGGCATCAAGGGCACCATCGGAAAAATCTCGCCCGCCTCGGTCAGCGGAAACAGGAAGTGGTGCCCGGCGCTGTCGACCGCCAGCCAGGAACGCCCCGGCTGCATCGGCTGGACTTGCGGCACCTCATCGGTCAGGTGTGCGGGGAGATCTCGACGGGCTTCCTGACTGGACATGGGGCTGGCCGCTAGGGAGTGGTTGAGAAACGCTCAGGCTCAGCCGAAGGCGCGGATCTTCGCCGCCAACTCTTCAGCATCGACGGGCTTGACGATGTAGTCACGTGCGCCTTGACGCATGCCCCAGACCTTGTCTGTTTCCTGATTCTTGCTGGTGCACATGATGACCGGCACGCTGGCATAACGCGGATCGCGTGTGATGGTGCGGGTCAGCTGAAAACCATTTTGGCCAGGCATCACGACGTCCATCAGGATCAGGTCGGGAATCTGCTCGGCCAGGCGGCGCAGGGCCTCCTCGCCGTTTTGTGCGGTGCGCACGCTGTACCCCTGAATGGAAAGCAACCCCGAGACGTAGTGCAACTCCGTCTTCGAGTCGTCGACCAGCAAGATGTCCTTGATTGCCATGCTTTGTCCTTGCAAGTGCCACCCTCAGGCGAGCGACTCGGCCATGCGCATCAAAGCGCCTCTGCCACCACGCCAAGGTGCTGACGCACGGCGTCGAGAAGCTGATCCTTGGTGAACGGTTTGGTGAGGTAGTCCTGCGAGCCGACCATGCGCCCACGCGCCTTGTCAAACAAACCGTCCTTGGACGACAGCATGATCACCGGAACATCGGCAAAACGCGGATTGCGCTTGATGATGGCGCAAGTCTGGTAGCCGTCCAGACGAGGCATCAGGATGTCGCAAAAAACCAGCGACGGAGAGTGGTCGTTGACCTTGGACAGCGCATCGAAGCCGTCCTCGGCCAGAAACACTTCGTAACCGCCTTGATTGAGAAAGATTTCGGCGCTGCGCCGGATCGTGTTGCTGTCGTCGATGACCAATACCCTGGCCTTGGGCTGCGCTGCCGCGGAGTCTTCGTTCACTGACTTCTCCCTATCAGGACGCGAACATCGCATCCCGCCTACGGCTCTTATCGGTCAGATCTGCACGAACTCAAAGTCTTCTTTTCGCGCACCGCATTCCGGACAGGTCCAATTCATCGGAATGTCCTCCCAGCGGGTGCCCGGCGCAATACCGTGCTCCACGTCGCCGAGGGCTTCGTCGTAGATCCATCCGCAGATCAGGCACATCCAGGTTCGCGCTTCGGTCACGGTGGGATTGGGGCGTCATTACAATCTGGGCAATTCTACCGACGCCCGTTTCGGCCGCCTTGAGCGTGCACGGGCGGCGGTGCTGAGCAGTCCTGTTGTCACTTTTTACCCGAGCCTTCCTCCATGACTGCACAGACACAACCGGCTGACGACGCCGCTGACGCGTTGCAGGAAGCCCCCTCCCCCTCCTGCGTGATGACTTTCAACGCCACCGACGCCACGGGCGCGGGTGGTGTTGCAGGCGACGTCGCCACCATCGCTGCCATGGGCGCGCACGGTTTGCCGATCACGACCTCGATCGTGATGCGCGACACCGCTGAAGTGTTTGATTTTCACGCGCTCGATCCTGATGTGATCGCCGAGCAGGCGCGTTGCGTGCTCGAAGACGTCACGATCGCCGCCTGGAAGGTGGGCTTTCTGGGTTCGGCCGAAGGTGTGGGGGCGGTCGCCGAGATCCTCTCGGACTACCCGGACGTGCCGCTGGTGGCCTACATGCCCAGCCTGTCGTGGCTCGACGAAGACCAGCAACAGTCCTACGCTGATGCCTTCCGCGAACTGGTGTTGCCCCAAACGGAGGTGCTGGTGGGCAGCCACCAGACGCTCACCGATTTTTTGCTGCCCGACTGGGAGGCAGATCGCCCGGCATCTCCGCGCGAGATTGCCGTCGCGGCCGCAGAGCACGGCGCCCAGTTCGTTCTGGTGACAGGTTTGTTGGTGATCACCAGCAAAAGCCCTGAGCAGTTCCTCGACAACGTTCTGGCGTCGGCGCAGGGCGCGATCACCGGTGAAAAATTCGAGCGCTTCGAGGCAAGTTTCAACGGTGCGGGCGACACTTTGTCGGCTTCGCTGGCGGCTTTGCTGGCCTCGGGCAGCGAGTTGCAAAACGCCGTGGGCGAATCGCTCGCGTTCCTCGACCAGTCCCTTGATGCGGGCTTTCGCCCCGGCATGGGCAATGTGGTTCCTGACCGATTTTTCTGGGCCCTCGCCCCCGGCGAAGACGAGGGAATCGGCGCCGAAGACGATGGCGCCGACACCGCGGGCATTCGACACATCCACTAACGCGCTGGCGTTTACCCCCTCAACAGCGCGCACTTCCGCCTGACATGACCTCCACCAACGCTCAGCTTTTCGAACGCGCCCAGCGGGTCATTCCCGGCGGCGTCAATTCACCGGTTCGCGCCTTCCGGGCGGTCGGCGGGACACCGCGTTTCATCGCGCGTGCCGAAGGCCCCTACATCTTCGACGCTGAAGGCAAGCGCTACATCGACTACATCGGCTCGTGGGGACCCATGATCCTGGGCCACGGCCATCCAGCCGTGCTCGATGCCGTTCAGAAGGCAGCGCTGGACGGCTTCTCGTTCGGCGCGCCGACCGAGCGCGAGATCGAGCTGGCCGAGGAGATCCTCAAGCTCGTGCCCAGCATGGACCAGGTCCGCCTCGTGAGCTCGGGCACCGAGGCCGCGATGAGCGCGCTGCGTCTGGCGCGCGGCGCCACAGGACGCAACAAGATCGTCAAGTTCGAGGGCTGTTACCACGGCCACGCCGACGCGCTCCTGGTCAAGGCAGGCTCGGGTCTCGCGACCTTCGGCAACCCGACCAGCGCCGGCGTGCCTGAAGACGTGGTCAAGCACACCGTGGTGCTTGAGTACAACCACATCGGCCAGCTCGAGGAAGCCTTTGCACTGCACGGCTCCGACATGGCGTGCGTGATGATCGAGGCGATTTGCGGCAACATGAATTTCGTGCGTGCCAGCGTGCCCTTCATGACCCGGCTGCGCGAGCTGTGCACCCAGCACGGTGTGCTGCTGGTGTTCGACGAGGTCATGACCGGCTTCCGCGTGGCGCTCGGCGGCGCTCAAAGCGTCTACGCCAAGTTGATTCCCGGCTTCGCGCCTGATGTGAGCGTGTTCGGAAAGGTGATCGGCGGCGGCATGCCGCTGGCAGCCTTCGGCGGCCGGCGTGCGGTGATGGAGCAGCTTGCACCGCTCGGCCCGGTCTATCAGGCCGGCACGCTGTCAGGCAACCCAGTGGCCACCGCCTGCGGTCTGGCCACGCTGCGCGAGATCCAGAAACCCGGCTTCTTCGAAGCACTCACCGCCAGCACGCGACAGCTTGTCGACGGCTTTGCCGCCGCGGCTGCCGAGGCCGGCGTGCCAATGGTCACCGACAGCGAAGGCGGCATGTTCGGTTTCTTCTTCGCGTCGCAACTGCCGCAGCAGTACACGCAGGTGCTGGCCACCGACAAGGCGCGCTTCAACCACTTCTTCCACGCCATGCTCGACCGCGGCGTCTACCTCGCGCCAGCGCTCTACGAAGCCGGCTTCGTGAGCGCAGCGCACCGCCCGGACGACCTCGCCGCCTCGATCGAAGCTGCGCGGCAGTCGCTCAAGCTCGCGCTCTGATCGGCCCTTGATGGCCCGACGCCGAACGCTCACCCGATGAGCGCGCCGGCGCTGGCCTGATTACTGCTCAACTCCCTCCATGCACATCCACATCCTCGGCATCTGCGGCACCTTCATGGGTGGCCTGGCGGCGCTGGCTCGCGAGGCCGGTCACAAGGTCACCGGCTGCGACGCCGGCGTCTATCCGCCGATGAGCGACCAGCTCCGCGCCCTGGGCATTGAGCTGATCGAGGGCTGGGGCGCCGATCAGCTCGCGATCAAGCCCGATTTGTTCGTGGTGGGCAATGTGGTCTCGCGCGGCAACCCGCTGATGGAAGCGGTGCTCGACGCCGGTGCGGCTTACACCAGCGGGCCGCAGTGGCTGGCCGAGCACGTGCTGCACGGCCGTCATGTGCTGGCCGTGGCGGGCACCCACGGAAAGACCACCACCACCTCGATGCTGGCCTGGGTGCTCGAGCACGCCGGGCTGCAGCCGGGCTTTCTGGTCGGCGGCGTGCCGTTGAACTTCGGCATCTCGGCGCGGTTGGGTGCGCCGGTGCCTGCCGATGCCAGCGCGCCGCGTCCGCCCTTCGTGATCGAAGCCGACGAATACGACACCGCCTTTTTCGACAAGCGCAGCAAGTTCGTGCACTACCGCCCCCGCACGGCGGTGCTCAACAACCTCGAGTTCGACCACGCGGACATCTTCGACAACCTGGCGGCCATCGAGCGGCAGTTCCATCACCTGGTGCGCTCCGTGCCTGCGCAGGGTCGGCTGGTCGTCAATGCGCGCGACGAGTCCTTGCAGCGCGTGCTCGGCATGGGCTGCTGGAGCGATGTGGTGCGCTTTGGCGCGCGCCGCGAGACCCCCGGCGAATGGCGCACCCGCGGCGAGCCGCATGCCTTCGATGTGCTGCGCGGCAGCATGAAGATGGCGCGCGTCGAGTGGGCGCTGGCCGGCGAGCACAACCAGCTCAATGCACTGTCAGCCATCGCCGCGGCCGACCACCTGGGCGTGAGCGCCGAGGTCGCGGCCGCTGCGTTGGCCAGTTTCGAGAACGTGCGTCGCCGGCTCGAGTTGCGCGGCAGCATCAACGACATCAGCGTGTACGACGATTTCGCCCACCACCCCACGGCCATGCACACGACCATCAACGGTCTGCGCCGCCAAATCGATGCCCGCTGGAGTCCGTCCCAGCCCCGACCCCGCGTGCTCGCCGTGTTCGAGCCCCGCTCCAACACCATGAAGCTCGGCACCATGAAGGCCCAACTGCCGTGGGCGCTCGAAGAAGCCGATCTGTCGTTTTGCCACAGCGGCGGCCTCGACTGGGACGCCACGCAGGCGCTCGCACCGCTGGGCAAGCAGGCCGTGGTCAGCCCGACGATCGATCAGCTGGTGGCCCAGGTGATGGCCGCCGTGCGCCCCGGCGACCATGTGCTTTGCATGAGCAACGGCGGCTTTGGCAACGTGCACGCCCGTTTGCTCGAAGCGCTGTCCGCCAAGGCACGCTGATCGCGCGTCGATACGCGAGCCGCCGATGAACCCGTCGGTTCCCGATCGCCGCGCGATGAGCCCCGAGGGCGCGGTCTCGCACGTGGTCTACCTGCACGGTTTCCGGTCATCGCCGCACTCCACGAAGGCGCGGCAGTTCGCCGATTGGGTGCGCGAGCACCGCCCCGACGTGACCTGGTGGTGCCCGCAGCTGCCACCCTCGCCGCGCGAGGCGCTGGCGCTGCTCGAACACGGCTGCGCCGGTTGGCCGAAGGACCGGACCGCCGTCATCGGCAGTTCGCTGGGCGGCTTTTATGCCACCGCGCTGGCCGAGCGCTGGGGCTCACGTGCGGTGCTGCTCAACCCCGCGGTGAACCCGTCGCGCGATCTGGCCACGCAAATCGGCGAGAGCCGCAGCTGGCACGACGACGCGCCGTTTTTCTTCCGGCCCGAGTTCATCGACGAGTTGCTGGCCATGGCGCCGGCGGCGATCACCCGGCACGAGCGCTATTTGGCCGTCATCGCCGAGGGCGACGAGGTGCTCGACTGGCGCGAGATGCACGAGCGCTACGCCGGGTGCGCCATACGCGTGCTGCCGCGTGATGCCCCAGGCAGCGATCACGCGCTCAGCCGCTTCGAAAATCAGATGCCCGAAGTGCTGGCGTTTGCGGGACTCAGCCCGCGGTGATCACCAGGTGAGCAACGTGTGCACCACGCTGCCCCAGATCTCGGCGTTAAACCACAGCAGCACCAGCACAAACGTCCACTGGCGCAGCATGCGGCTGCGCTGCAGCCACAGCTGGATGTCGGTGGTGATGAACACCACGAACGACGCGATGCTCAGACCGCCCATGAGAGCGATCCCGCTGCCTATCACCCAGCGCAAGACCTTGACGATCACCATGCTGGCGCCAGTTCGGCCAGCCCGGCAGGCGCCAGAGACGCGTCGTCGAAGCTGACGATGTCGTAGGTGCTCTTGTCGGACAGCACCGCACGCACCAGCTTGCTGTTCAGCGCGTGGCCCGACTTGAAGGCGCCGTAGGCGCCGATCAAAGGATGGCCGATCACGTACAGATCGCCGATGGCGTCCAGGATCTTGTGCTTCGCAAACTCGTCGGCATAACGCAGTCCCTCGCTGTTGAGCACCTTGAAGTCGTCGACCACCACCACGTTGTCGAGGCTGCCGCCCAGACCGAGCCCGCGCGAGCGCATCAGTTCCACGTCACGGGTGAAGCCGAAAGTGCGCGCGCGGGCGATTTCCCGCTTGTACTGTCCCGAACCCATGTCGAACACCACGTGCTGGCCGGTCTGATTGACCGCCGGGTGATCGAAATCTATCTCAAAGGTGAGTTTGTACCCGTCGAAGGGCTCCAGCCGCGCCCATTTCAGGCTGGCGCCTTCGCCCTCGCGCACTTCCACCGGACGCAAGATGCGCAAGAAGCGCTTGGGCGCGTCCTGCAACTCGATGCCCGCGCTTTGCAGCAGAAACACGAACGACGCCGCCGAGCCATCGAGGATCGGCACTTCTTCAGCGGTGATGTCGATCTGCAGGTTGTCGATACCCAGCCCCGCACACGCAGACAGCAGGTGCTCAACGGTGTTGACCTTGGGCGCACCCGGATTGCCCAGCGGCGACAGCGCGGTGGCCATGCGCGTGTCGCACACCGACTCGGCCCGCACCGGGATGTCCACCGGCTGCGGCAAGTCCACACGACGGAACACGATCCCGCTGTCGGGCGGCGCCGGGCGCAGCGTGAGTTCCACCCGCTGCCCGCCGTGCACCCCCACCCCCACCGCCCGGGTCAGGGACTTCAGCGTGCGCTGAGCAAGCATCGATTCATTCCATGAATACCAGTCCGGCGCCCGGCCGCCCGAAGCCGGACTGCGCCCCTTGGGGGCAGGAGCAACGCGACTGGGGGGCTCACGTCAATCAGCTTGTTTGCGCAGAAACGCGGGGATCTCGATCTCGTCCATGCCATTGCTCGCCAGCGCGTCGACCTTGGCGGCCGCGGTGCGGGTGCGCCACACGCTGGGGGTGTTCATCGAACGGAAGTCGGTACCGCCGGGCAGACCCATGGCCTGCGGGTTGAGCGTCATCGGGCTGATCGCGTTGTCGAGCACCGGCAGATTGTCGGTGCCGGTTCGGCGGATGACCGGCGTGTCCACCAGGGAGATGTTGGTGGGACGGCGCGCCGGGCTCAGGCCGGTGGCGATCACCGTCACGCGCAGCTGGTCGCCCAGGCTTTCGTCGTACACCGTGCCGAAGATCACCTGCGCCTCGTCCGCGGCGTAGCGGCGGATGGTGTTCATCGCGTTCTTGCTCTCGGCCAGACGCAGCGTGGTACGGCTCGCGGCGATCAGCACGAGCACGCCCTTGGCGCCCGACAGGTCGATGCCTTCGAGCAGCGGGCAGGCCACCGCAGCGTCGGCCGCCTTGGTCGCGCGGTCCGGGCCGCTGGCCTGAGCGGTGCCCATCATGGCCTTGCCGGGCTCGCTCATGACGGTCTTCACGTCTTCGAAGTCGACGTTGACCAGGCCGTTCATGTGGATGATGTCGCTGATGCCGCCCACGGCGTTCTTGAGCACGTCATTGGCTTCGGCAAACGCCTGGTCCTGGGTGATGTCGTCGCCCAGCACGTCGAGCAGCTTTTCGTTGAGCACCACGATCAGCGAATCGACATTGGCCTCGAGCTCGGCCAGCCCCTGGTCGGCGGCCTTCATGCGACGGTTGCCCTCGAAGTCGAACGGCTTGGTCACCACGCCCACGGTCAGGATGCCCATTTCCTTGGCGATGCGCGCGATCACGGGGGCTGCGCCGGTGCCGGTGCCGCCGCCCATGCCGGCGGTGATGAACAGCATGTGCGAACCGTCGATGGCCTCGCGGATGCGCTGCTCGGCCTCGAGCGCGGCGGCCTTGCCCATTTCAGGCTTGGCGCCAGCACCCAGACCGGTGCTGCCGAGCTGGATCAGCTGGTGCGCGGCCGAACGGTTGAGCGATTGCGCGTCGGTGTTGGCGCAGACGAATTCGACGCCCTGAACGCCCTGCGTGATCATGTGCTCGACAGCGTTGCTGCCGCCGCCGCCGACGCCGATCACCTTGATCTGGGTGCCGAGGTCAAATTCTTCGATCATTTCGATGGCCATTTGTTGCTCCAGTGCTTGTGTGCAGTTGCCGAGAGGTTGAGGATGAAAGTTCTTGTGGGTCTAGCGGTTACTTTTTGGACTAGCGAGTACTGCGGGTCTAACGGAATCTGAATCAGAAGTTGCCGAGGAACCAGTCGCGGGCGCGGCCCATCATCGACTTGACCGAACCGGCCTGAGCCGACGCGCGCAGGCCGCGCGTGCGCGCCATGCGACCTTCTTCGAGCAGGCCCATCACGGTGGCCGATCGGGTGTTGGCCACCATGTCATGCAGCGCACCGCGGTACAGCGGGATGCCCTTGCGCACGGGCTTGAGAAAGATGTCTTCGCCGAGTTCGACCATGCCTGGCATGAGCGCTGCACCACCGCAGATCACGATGCCCGACGACAACAGCTCTTCGTAGCCGCTCTCGCGGATCACCTGGTGCACCAGCGAATAGATCTCCTCGACGCGCGGCTCGATCACGCCGGCCAGCGCCTGGCGGCTGAGCATGCGCGGGGCGCGATCGCCCAGGCCGGGCACTTCGAGCTGCTCGCTCGGATCGGCCAGCAGCTGCTTGGCCACGCCGAACTCGACCTTGATCTCCTCGGCGTCCTTGGTCGGCGTGCGCAGCGCCATGGCGATGTCGCTGGTGATCAGGTCGCCGGCGATCGGGATCACCGCGGTGTGGCGGATCGCGCCGTCGGTGAAGATCGACACGTCGGTGGTGCCCGCGCCGATGTCGACCAGCGCCACGCCCAGGTCTTTCTCGTCGTCGGTGAGCACCGCGTGGCTGCTGGCGCTCGGGTTGAGCACGAGCTGATCGACCTCCAGACCACAGCGGCGCACGCACTTCACGATGTTCTCGGCTGCGGCCTGCGCGCCGGTCACGATGTGCACCTTGACCTCGAGCCGCCCGCCGCTCATGCCGATCGGCTCCTTGACCTCGTGGCCGTCGATCACGAATTCCTGCGGTTCGACCAGCAGCAGCCGCTGGTCGTTGGGGATGTTGATCGCCTTGGCCGTTTCGACCACACGCGCCACGTCGATCTGGGTGACCTCCTTGTCGCGCACGATCACCATGCCGGTGGAGTTCTGACCGCGGATGTGGCCTCCGGTGATGCCGGTGTACACGCGCGTGATCTTGCAGTCGGCCATCATTTCGGCCTCCTTGAGCGCTTGCTGGATGCTCTGCACGGTGGCGTCGATGTTGACCACCACGCCGCGCTTCAGTCCATGCGCCGGGGCGCTGCCCAGACCGGCCACACGCAGCTCGCCGCCGGGCAGCAGTTCGGCCACCATCACCATCACCTTGGCGGTGCCGATGTCCAGCCCCACCACGAGATCTTTCATTTCCTTGGCCATTCGGTCCTCTCGATCAATGTCTGTTGTCCGTGCCTGCGCTCGGGGTGGTAGTGACGCCCTGCAAGCGCAGCGCATAGCCGTCGCGGTGGCGCAGGTCGGCGTATTCGATGGGGCGGCGGTAGGGCTGCGGCACCTGGCCCACGGTGGCGATGAACCGCTGCGTGCGTTCGATCACCTCGTCGTCGCTGCCGCGCCCGAGCTCGATCACCGTGCCGTTGTCAAACTCGACGCGCCATGACAGGCGGCTCGACAAACGCAGCGCATCGATGTGCCAATCGCGCCGCACGAACAGCGCCTGCAGCCGCGCGAGCATGCTGAGCATCGCCACCGAGCTGCCTTCCGGTCCTTCCAGTTCGGGCAGGTTGTCGTCCTCGACGTCGCCCACGTTGGCCTCGAACACCTCGCCCATCGTGTTCACGAGGCGGTCATTGCTGTCAGCGCGAATCCACACCGCCACCGCGCGGTGCTCTTCCAGGCGCACGGCCAGTCGGTCGGGCCACACGCGCTGCACCACCGCACGGCGCACCCACGGCACCGACTCGAACGCGCGCTGGTCGGCCTGCAAGTCGGTGCTGAAGAAGTTGCCACGCAGTTGGGGCACCGCATTGACGCGGATCGTGGCCTCGCTGTTGCGCGTCATGTCGCCGTCGATGCGGATCGAACGCAGCGCGAACACCGGCTGGCGCACCCACCACAACACGGCCATGGCCGCCAGCAGCACGCCGGCCAACGCGAACAGCAGGTTCGAGGTGTGGTGCATCCAGCGCACATCGTCGGGCAGCACCGGCTCCGCCGCGGCCTGGCGGGCAGCGTGCGAGCGGATGAAGGTGGTGCCGGTGGTCATGGCTTCAGTGGCCCGGATTGCGACGAGGCACAGCGTCGAGCCGAGCCTGGCTGGCGATCAGCAGGCACAACTGGTCGTAGGGCAAGCCCATCGCGCGCGCCGACATGGGCACCAGCGAATGCGAGGTCATGCCCGGCGAGGTGTTCATCTCGAGCAGGAACGGCTTGCGGTCGCTCGCACGGATCATCAGATCGGCACGGCCCCAGCCGCGACAGCCCAATGCGCGGTATGAGGCCACGGCCAGACGCTGGATCTCGCGCTCTTCGGCCTCGGGCAGTCCGCTCGGGCACAGGTAGGTGACCGAGTCGGTGAAGTACTTGTTCTGATAGTCGTAGGCGCCTTCAGGCGCGCGTATGCGCACGACCGGCAGCGCACAGGCGCTGGCGCCTTCGCCGAGCACGGGGCAGGTGACCTCCTCGCCGGCGATGAATTCCTCGCACAGCACGTCGGCGTCGTAGCGTGCCGCCAGCGTGACCGCATCGAGCAGGTGCTGATCGACATCGCTGCCGAGGACGACCTTGGTCACGCCGATCGACGAGCCTTCGCGCGGTGGCTTCACGATCAGCGGCAGGCCCAGTTCGGCGGCCACGCAGCGCAGCCGGTTGTCCACCGATTCGTCTTGCAGCACGCCGGGCTCGAGCCACACATGGCGCGGCGTGGGCAGGCCTTCGGCGAGCCACAGCCGCTTGGTCATGACCTTGTCCATTGCCACCGCCGAGGCCATCACGCCCGAGCCGGTGTAGGCGATGCCCAGCATCTCGAGCGCGCCTTGCACCGTGCCGTCCTCGCCGTGGCGGCCGTGCAGCGCAATGAAACAGCGCGCCACGCCTTCGCGCTTGAGGTCCGACAGATCGCGCCCGGCCGGATCGAACCCGATCGCATCGACCCCCAGCGACTGCAGTGCCGCCAGCACGCCGCCGCCCGACATCAGAGAAATCTCGCGCTCGGCCGAGGTGCCGCCCATCAGCACGGCGACCTTGCCCAGATCCGACACAGCGACCTGACCCACGGTGGACAGATCCAGATTCATCGTGCGGCCTCCGCCTGTTGCAACTCGAGCACTTGCGCGGGTACGTGGCCGATCGACCCCGCCCCCATCGACACCACCACATCGCCCGCCCTGACGTGGTCGGCGATGGCTTGCGGCAGCGCGGTGATGTCGTCGACGAACACCGGGTCGACCTTGCCGGCCACGCGCAGCGCGCGGGCCAGGGCGCGGCCGTCGGCGGCCACGATGGGCGACTCGCCGGCGGCATAGACCTCGGTGAGCAGCACGGCGTCGGCACTGCCGATGACCTTGACGAAATCCTCGAAGCAATCGCGCGTGCGGGTGAACCGGTGCGGCTGGAAAGCCAGCACCAGACGACGCCCCGGAAATGCCCCGCGCGCGGCGGCCAGCGTGGCGGCCATCTCGACCGGGTGGTGGCCGTAGTCGTCGATCAGCGTGAACTGACCGGCTGACGCATCGCCCGGATGGATCGCCACCTCGCCGTAGCGCTGGAATCGCCGGCCGACGCCGCGGAATTCAGCCAGACCCTTGACCATGGCCGCGTCGCTCAGTTCGAGCTCGCTGGCCACGGCGATCGCGGCCAGCGCGTTGAGCACGTTGTGGTCGCCCGGCAGGTTGAGCGTGATGGCCAGGTCGGGCATCACCACGCCGTTGCGCCGCTGCACCGTGAAGCGCATGCGTCCCGCGTCGGCCTGCACGTCGACCGCGCGCACCATGGCGTCTTCACCGAATCCGTAGGTGACCACCGGACGCGACAGCATCGGCATGATCGAGCGCACACCCGCGTCGTCGCTGCACACGACGGCCGCGCCATAGAACGGCATGCGGTGCACGAACTCGACGAACGCGTGCTTGAGCCGGGCGAAGTCGTGGCCGTAGGTGTCCATGTGGTCGGCGTCGATGTTGGTCACCACCGCCATCACCGGCAACAGGTTGAGGAACGACGCATCCGACTCGTCGGCCTCGACGACGATGTAATCGCCCGACCCCAGACGCGAGTTGGCGCCGGCCGCATTGAGCCGCCCGCCGATCACGAAGGTCGGGTCGAGCCCGGCTTCGGCCAGCACGCTGGTGACCAGACTCGTGGTGGTGGTCTTGCCGTGGGTGCCGGCGATCGCGATGCCCTTTTTCAGGCGCATCAGCTCGGCCAGCATCACCGCGCGCGGCACCACGGGGATGCGTTTGGCGCGTGCTGCGGTCACTTCGGGATTGCTCGCGCCCACCGCGGTCGAAGTGACCACCGCCTCGGCCCCGGCGATGTGGTCGGCGCTGTGCCCCACGTGCACCGTGATGCCCAGCGACGCCAGGCGGCGCACGGTGGCGCTGTCGCTCGAATCCGAGCCAGACACGGTGTAGCCCAGGTTGTGCAGGATCTCGGCGATGCCGCTCATCCCTGAGCCGCCCACGCCGACGAAGTGGATGTGTTTGACGGCGTGCTTCATGCGCCCACCTCGCACCGATGCAGTGGCTTCGTCGGCACTGGTGGCCCTTCGACGAAGTGGATGTGTTTGACCGCGTGCTTCATGCCAGCACCAGCCTTTCGAGTTCATCGGCCACCCGCTCGGCCGCTCTCGGCCGCGCCAGCGCGCGTGCTTGCGTGGCCATGGCGAGCAGCGCATCGCGCGTGAAACCGGACACCACATCCGCGAGGTGGCGCGCCGTGAGTTCGGTTTGCGGCAGGTGCAGCGCCGCGCCGTGCGAGGCCATCCACTGCGCGTTGTCACGCTGGTGCGAGGTGGTGCTGACCACCAACGGCACCAGCACGCTGGCCACGCCGGCCGCGCACAGCTCGCTCACGGTGATGGCGCCGGCGCGACACACGATCACATCGCAATCGGCCAGCCGCTCGGCCATGTTGTCGATGAAAGGCAGCACCTCGGCCTCGACCCCGGCCTCGCCGTAGCCGGCGCGCACCGCATCCACCTGGGCCGCGCCAGTCTGGTGGGTCACCTGAGGACGCTCGCCGGCCGGCAGCAGCGCCAGCGCCAGCGGCACGCAACGGTTGAGCGCCTGCGCGCCCAGGCTGCCACCCACGACCAGCAGCCGCAGCGGGCCGGTGCGACCGGCAAAGCGCCGGGTCGGCACCGGCAGCGATTCGATGGCCGCGCGCACTGGATTGCCCGTGACCACGCTGCGCCGCGCGCTGCCAGCCGCCGGGCCGTCAAAGCCGAAGGCGATGCGATCGGCCAGCGGCAGCAGCGCACGGTTGCTCAGCAGCAGCGCCGCGTCGGCATTGACCAGCATGAGCGGCTTGCCCAACCAAGACGCCATCAGTCCCGCCGGAAAGCACAGGTAACCGCCCATGCCAAGCACCACCGCGGGCTGGCGCCGGCGGATGATGCGCGCGCAGGCCACAAACGCCGCGAGCAGCCGGATGCCACCGGTCAGCGTGTGCATCAACCCCTTGCCGCGCAAGCCGGTGAAGGCGACGGTGTCCATCTCGATGCCGCTGGGCGGCACGAGCTTGTTTTCCATGCCGGTGGTGGTGCCCAGCCAGCTCACGGTCCAGCCACGGCGCTGCACTTCGGCGGCCACGGCCAGACCGGGGATGACGTGGCCGCCGGTGCCGGCAGCGACGATGAGCAAGTGCCCGGTGCTCATGACCTGCCACCTCGCATCAACTGCCGGCTTTCGATGTCCACCCGCGCCACGATCGCCAGCGCCACCATGTTCATCAGGATCGCCGAGCCCCCGTAGCTCATCAGCGGCAGCGTCAGCCCCTTGGTCGGCAGCACGCCCAGGTTGACGCCCATGTTGATGAAGGCCTGGCCGCCCATCCAGATGCCCACGCCTTGGGCATACAAACCGGCAAACACGCGGTCGAGGGCGATGGCCTGGCGGCCGATGTGGAAGGCGCGGCGCGCCAGCCAGAAGAACGCGGCGATGACGCACACCACACCGACCAGGCCCAGCTCCTCGCCGATCACGGCCAGCAGGAAGTCGGTGTGCGCTTCGGGCAGGTAGTGCAGCTTTTCGACGCTCGAGCCCAGCCCCTGGCCGGTCCAGCCGCCGCGGCCGAAGGCGATCAGCGAGTGCGACAGCTGGTAGGCCTTGCCCAGCGTGTACTTCTCGTCCCACGGGTTGAGGTACGCAAAGATGCGTTCGCGGCGCCATTCGCTCAGGGTGATCATCAGCACGAAGGCACCGATGAGCACCGAGGTGATCAGCAGGAACATGCGCCCGTTGACGCCGCCCAGGAACAAGATGCCCATCGCGATCATGGCGATCACCATGAAAGCGCCCATGTCGGGCTCGGCCAGCAGCAGCACCCCGACGAAGCCCACGGCAATGACCATGGGGATCACGGCTTGCAGAAACTTCTCGCGAGCGTCCATCTTGCGCACCATGTAGCCCGCGGCGTACATCGCCATCGCGACCTTGGCCAGTTCGGACGGCTGGAAGTTGAGAAAGCCCAGCGGAATCCAGCGCCGCGCGCCGTTGACCCTGTGCACGCCGGGGATCGGAATCAGCACCAGCAGCAGCAGCGCCAGCGCCAGACCAAACAGCCATGGGTTGGCCTTTTCCCAGAACGCGATCGGGATCTGAACCGCGACCAGTGCGGCCAGGCAGGCGATGACCAGCGACATCACGTGACGCACCAGAAAGTAGGTCGGCGTGTAGTTGGTGAACTTGGGGTTGTCCGGCATGGCGATCGACGCGCTGAACACCATCACCACACCCAGCGCCAGCAGCGCGCAGACCACGCACACCAGACCCTGATCGAAGCCGAGCAGGCGCGCCGGTGCGGCGGTGCGCGTCTGGATCCAATCGCGCACGGGGATGGCCGGGTTCGCGTCGGCATCGTCGCCGCGACGCCAGAAGGCCAGCCGTGCAAGCAGCGAGGGCATGGCGAACGAGGCGAGCGCCTTCATGCTGGCACCCCCGCGTCGGCGGCGATCGCCTGCACCTCGGTCACGAAGACCTCGGCGCGGTGCGCGTAGTTGCGAAACATGTCGAGGCTGGCGCACGCCGGGCTGAGCAGCACCGCATCGCCGCTGCGCGCCTGTTCGAAGGCCCAGCGCGTGGCGGCTTCGAGCGTGGCGTGGCGCTGCAACGGCAAGTCGTCGATGGCGGTCAGCGCCGCTTCGATGAGGGCCGCATCACGGCCCAGCGTCGCGACCGCGCGTGCATGACGCTGCACGGGCATGGCCAGGGGCGCGAAATCCTGGCCCTTGCCGTCGCCGCCCAGGATCACCACCAGGCGACCCGGCGCGCGATCAGCCCCTAACCCTTCGAGAGCGGCCACGGTGGCGCCGACGTTGGTGCCCTTGCTGTCGTCGAACGCGTCGACGCCGTTGATCGTGGCCACGTGCTCCACGCGGTGCGGCTCGCCGGCGTATTCGCGCAGGGCGTGCAGCATGGGTGCGAGCGGGCAGCCGATGGCATGCGCCAGCGCCAGCGCAGCCAGCGCGTTGGACGCGTTGTGGCGGCCGCGCACGCGCAGCGCATCGACGGGCATCAGGTGCTGGATGTGCAGCGGCTCGCGCTCGGTCGCCTCGCCGGCACGCATGCGCTTGGGCGCGTCGCTGTCGTCCGATTCGAGCGCGCGCACCAGCCAGGCCATGCCGTTGTCGGTGATGAGGCCGTAGTCGCCGGCCTCGCGGGGCGCATCGATGCCAAAGCGCACGGCCGGCCGTGTCACCAGCCGTGCAGCGCGAGCGGCCGCACCCGGCTTGGCAGCGGCCACCGACGCCGCCGTGGCCAGCGCCTGAGCGGCAGCAGCCAGCGACTCCACCTGCGCGTCGTCGCGGTTGACGACCATCACCGCCGAGCGGCCCCACACCCGCGCCTTGGCAGCAGCGTAATGGGCCATCGACCCGTGCCAGTCCAGGTGGTCGTCGGTGAGGTTGAGCACCGCGGCGGCGTCCGGCTCGAAACCGGTGACGCCGTCCAGTTGGAAGCTCGACAGCTCGAGCACCCAGACCTCGGGCAGCCCGGCGGCCCCGGCGGTCTCTTGCTCGAGCGAGTCGGTCAGCGTGCCCAGCAGGGTCGGGCCGATGTTGCCGGCCACCGCCACGCTTCGGCCGGCGCACTCGACGAGCAGCGCGGTCATCGCCGTGGTGGTGGTCTTGCCATTGGTGCCGGTGACCGCGATCACCTTGGGCGCGTAGCCGCGCTGCACCTTCAGATCGGCCAGCGCGCGGCTGAACAGATCCAGCTCGCCTTGCACCGGCACGCCGCGCTGTGCGGCCAGCGCCAGCACGGGTGCGATGCGCGCATCGGCAGGCGCCAGGCCCGGGCTTTTCAGCACGAGCTGTACGCCGTCGAGCGCGGCCTCGCTGAGCGCGCCGGCGCTCAGTTGTGCGTCGGGCACCTCGGCACGCAAGGTGGCGGCGTGAGGCAGCGAGGCGGCGTCGACGCCCAGTCGCGAATCCCAGGCCCGCACCGTCGCGCCGCCACGCGCGCACCAGCGCGCCATGGCCAGCCCGGACTCGCCCAGACCGAGCACCAGCACCGTGATTCCTGCGAGGGCGTTCATGGTCGTGGCGGCCTCAACGCAGCTTCAGGCTGGCCAGGCCGATCAGGCACAGCAGCATGGTGATGATCCAGAAACGCACGACGACCTGCGTCTCCTTCCAGCCGGATTTTTCGAAATGGTGGTGCAGTGGCGCCATCTTGAGGATGCGGCGACCCTCGCCGTAGCGCTTGCGGGTGTACTTGAACCAGCCCACCTGCAGCATCACCGACAGCGCCTCGACGACGAACACGCCGCCCATGATGCCCAGCACGATTTCCTGCCGGGTGATGACCGCCACGGTGCCGAGTGCGCCGCCCAGCGACAGCGCGCCCACGTCGCCCATGAACACCTGCGCCGGATGGGTGTTGAACCACAGAAAGGCCAGCCCTGCGCCGGCCAGCGCGGCACAAAACACCAGCAGTTCGCCCGTGCCCGGGATGTAGGGATACAGCAGGTACTTGCTGTAGACCACGCTGCCGGTGACATAGGCAAACACACCCAGCGCCGAGCCCACCATCACCACCGGCATGATGGCCAGCCCGTCGAGCCCGTCGGTGAAGTTCACCGCGTTGCTCGCACCGACGATGACGAACCACGTCAGTGTGATGAAGCCATACACGCCCAGCGGGTAGCTCACCGTCTTGAAGAACGGCACGATCAGATCGGCCGCCGGCGGCAGGTTGTTGGAAAAGCCGCTTTGCAGCCAGCGCCCGAACAGCTCGAGCACGCGCAGGTTCGATGTCTCGCTCACGCTGAAGGCCAGATAGAACGCTGCCAGCAGGCCGATCACCGATTGCCACAGGAACTTGTCGCGCGAGCGCATGCCCTCGGGGTTCTTGTCGACCACCTTGCGCCAGTCGTCTACCCAGCCGATGGCGCCGAAGCCCAGCGTCACGATCAGCGTGATCCACACGAAGCGGTTGGTCCAATCGAACCACAGCAAGGTCGAGACCGTCACGGAAATGAGGATGAGCACGCCGCCCATGGTGGGCGTGCCGCTCTTGGCCAGGTGCTCCTGGATGCCGTACTGGCGGATCGGCTGGCCGATCTTCAAGGCGGTCAGGCGGCGGATGACCATGGGGCCGAAGGCCAGGCCGATCAGCAAGGCGGTCAGCGCGGCCATCACCGCGCGGAAGGTGATGTACTGGAAGACGCGGAAGAAACCGAGTTCCGGCGACAGCGTTTGCAGCCACTGGGCCAGGCTAAGCAGCATGAACGGCTCCAGAGTTGATCGGGGCGCCCGCATGCAGCGCAGCCGTCACGCGTTCCATCTTCATGAAGCGCGAACCCTTGACCAGCACCGAGGCGGCCACGGGCGCGTCGGGCAAAGCGGCGAGCAGCGCGTCGACGCTGGCGAAATGGCGTGCCGCACCGAAGGCTGCGGCTGCATGGGCGCACAGCGCACCGGCGGTCCACAGCGCATCGATGCCACGACGGCGGGCTGCCTCGCCCACCTCGCGGTGAAACGCCGGACCCTCGTCACCCACTTCGCCCATGTCACCCAGCACCAGCCAGCGCGGCGCGGGCAGTGCGGCCAGCACCTCGATGGCGGCGAGCACCGAGTCGGGGTTGGCGTTGTAGGTGTCGTCGATGAGCGTGACGCGCTGTCCGGCACGCTCGATGAGCTGCGCCTGCGAACGACCCTTGACGGCACTGAAGGCCTCGAGGCCACGCACCACCGCATCGAGCGGTGCGCCGGCGGCCAGCGCGCAGGCGGTGGCGGCGAGCGCGTTCTTCACGTTGTGCAGACCTGCCACGCGCAAGACGAACGCCGCGCTGCCCGCCGGTGTGCGCATCGCCACCGACCAGTGATCGGCCGCCCACACGGCGTCGGCGCTCACATCGGCACCGCCGTGGCCCAGGGCGAACGTGAGCACGCGGCGCGCGCCGGCCAGTTCGCACCACAGCGGCGTGTGCGGCTCGCCGGCCGGAAACACCGCCACGCCATCGGCGCCCAGCGAGGCGATGACCGCGCCGTTCTCGCGCGCCACGGCCTCGACGCTGGCCATGAACTCCTGGTGCTCGCGCTGCGCGTTGTTGACCAGCGCCACCGTGGGCGCGGCCAGCGCCGCGAGCTCGGCGATCTCGCCGGGGTGGTTCATGCCAAGCTCAACCACGGCCGAGCGGTGCGTGCCCAGGCGCAGGCGCAGCAGCGTGAGCGGCACGCCGATGTGGTTGTTGAAATTGCCTTCGGTCCAGAACGCGGCCTCGCCGTGCCATGCGCGCAGGATCGACGCGATCATTTGCGTGACGGTGGTCTTGCCGTTGCTGCCGGTCACCGCGATCAGCGGCAGCGCGAAGCGGCGTCGCCACGCCGCCGCCAGCGTGGCCAGCGCGTGCAGGCTGTGGCTCACCTGCAAACCGGGCAGGCCGCATTCGGCCACGCCGCGCTCGGCCAGCACCGCCGCCGCACCAGCCGCGCGCGCGCCGGCCAGAAAGTCATGCGCATCGAAGCGCTCGCCGCGCAGCGCCACGAACAAATCGCCCGCGCGCAGGCTGCGGCTGTCGGTGTGCACGCGCAGCAGCGGCGTGGCGCCGTCGCCCAGCAATTGCGAGCCGGGCAGCATGCTGTGGGCCTGAGCCAGCGTCAGCATCATGGGCACACCCCGACTGCTGTGCGCTCACGCAGCGCGGCACGCGCCTCGTCGATATCCGAAAACGGCAACTTGACGCCGGCGATGTCCTGATCGGTCTCGTGACCCTTGCCGGCGATCAGCACCACATCGCGCGGCCCCGCCTGCGCCACGGCGTGGGCGATGGCCGCACGCCGGTCCTCGATCACGCACGCCGCAGGCGTGGCCGCCATGCCGGCGGTGATGGCAGCGAGGATCGTCGCGGGCACCTCATGGCGCGGGTTGTCGCTGGTCACCACCACGTGCTGCGCTTGCTGCTGCGCGATGGCGCCCATGGCCGCACGCTTGCTGCTGTCGCGGTTGCCGCCGCAGCCGAACACGCACCACAGCTCGCCGCCGCGTGCCGCGGCCAGTGGCTGCAGCGCGCGCAACGCCTTGTCGAGCGCATCGGGCGTGTGGGCGTAATCAACCAGCACCTCGGGCGAGAGCGGGTCGGACACGCCCGGGCGCACACGCTGCATGCGACCCGGCACTGGCGTGAGCGCCGCACAAGCGCGCGCCACATCATCGAGCGAGACACCCAGCACGCGCAGCGAGGCGACCACCGCCAGCAGGTTGGCCACGTTGTAGTCGCCAATCAAGCGGGTGCGCAGCGCGACCGGAGGCAGACCGGCTTCGACCAGCTCGAACGCCAGCCCGCCGTTGACGTAGCTCACGTCACGAGCCACCAGGCGCGCCTTGGGGTGCTGCTCGGGATGGGTCGAGCAGGTCCACAAGCGCAGGTCGCTGGTGGCCAGCGAGTGCTGCAACGCTTCGCCGCGCGGATCGTCGATGTTGAGCACCGCCGCGCGCAGGCCGGGCCAGGCGAACAGATCGGCCTTGGCCTTCCAGTAGGCGTCCATCGAGCCGTGAAAGTCGAGATGGTCCTGCGTGAAGTTGGTGAACACCGCGATGTCGATGTGCGTGCCCCACAGCCGCCGCTCGGCCAGACCGATGGACGAGGCCTCGATCGCCGCCGTGCGCAGGCCCTCGGCGACGAAGCGCTTGAAAGCGCGGTGCAACGTCACCGGGTCGGGCGTGGTGAGTCCGGTCGAGGTGAGCGCGGCCGTGCCGTCCAGCCCCACCGCGCCGGCGCCGAGCGTGCCGATGACGCCGCAGCGCCTGCCCAGCACCGACAGGGCCTGTGCCGTCCACCAGGTGGTGGAGGTCTTGCCATTGGTACCGGTGACGGCGATCACCGCCAGACGGTCACTCGGCGAGCCGAAGAACGCGCTCGCCAGCGGGCCGGCGGCGGCTTTCAGGTCGTCCATCGCGGCGATGCGCTCATCGTCAAAGCCAAAGGCCTCCGCGCCATCGGCCTCGACCACGCAAGCGCGCGCGCCGGCTTCGAGCGCCTGACGCACATGCTCGCGGCCGTCGTGCGCATGGCCGGGCCAGGCGATGAAGGCATCACCCGGCTGCAGTGCGCGGCTGTCGGTGGCCAGGCCGCGCACGCCGCACTGCGCCAGCCACGTCAGGGCTGCGGGGACCGACCCGAGCAGGCGCGGCGCCATCAGAAGCTCTCTTCCACAGCAGCGATGGGCTGCGCCTGGATCTGCGCGCGCACCTCGAGGTCGGGCGACACGTTCAGCATGCGCAAGGTCTGCTGCACCACTTCGCTGAACACCGGCGCGGCCACCTCGCCGCCGTAGTACTTGCCGGCGGTCGGCTCGTCGACCATCACCGCCACGATGATGCGCGGGTCGTTGATCGGCGCCATGCCGACGAACCAGGAGCGGTATTTCTTGACAACGCCGCTGGCGTAGCCCTTGCCTTCTTGCTTGTAGGCGGTACCCGACTTGCCACCCACCGAATAGCCGATGGTCTGAGCCTTCGGCCCGGTGCCGCCGGGGCCGGCGGCCATTTGCAACATGTGGCGAACGGACTGGGCGGTTTGCGACGACAGCACCCGCATGCCACCGATGCGGGCGTTGTCGGGGCGATCGGCCGGCTTGAGCAGGGTCACCGGGATCAGCTCGCCGTCGTGCGCAAAGACCGTGTACGCGTGTGCCAGCTGGAACAGCGAGGCCGACAGGCCGTAGCCGTAGCTCATGGTCGCCTGCTCGATCGGACGCCAGGTCTTGTACGGGCGCAACCGACCGCCGACGACACCGGGAAACTCGATCTGCGGCTTTTGTCCGAGGCCGATCGCGGTGTACAGCTCCCACATCTCGCGCGGCTGCATCTGCATCGCGATCTTCACGGTGCCCACGTTGCTCGACTTCTGGATCACCTCGTTGACCGTCAGCGCGTCGTGCGGGTGGGCGTCGCTGATGGTCGAGCCGGTGATGGTGATGTGGCCGGGCGCCGTCTGGATGACGGTATCGGGCGTCACCCGGTGGGTTTCCAGCGCCAGACCGATGATGAACGGCTTCATCGTGGAGCCGGGTTCGAAGGTGTCGGTGAGCGCGCGGTTGCGCAGCTGCTCGCCGGTGAGATTGCGGCGGTCGGACGGCGCATAGCTCGGGTAGTTGGCCAGCGCCAGCACCTCGCCCGACTGCGCGTCGAGCACCACCACGCTGCCGGCCTTGGCCCTGTTTTCAGCCACCGCCTCGCGCAAGCGCCGGTAGGCGAAGAACTGCAACTTGGAGTCGATCGACAGCTGGATGTCGCGACCGTCGACCGGCGCCATGCTGTCGCCGATGTCTTCGATCACTCGACCGAGCCGGTCCTTGATGACGTGGCGCGTGCCATTGCGCCCGACCAGATCGCGCTGGAATCCCAGCTCGATGCCTTCTTGCCCGCGGTTTTCGACGTCGGTGAAGCCCACCACATGAGCCGCGGCCTCGCCTTCGGGGTACTTGCGGCGGAACTCGCCCAGCTTGTGCAGCCCGGGCAAACCCAGCGCCAGCGCGTCCTTGGCCACGCTGTCGTCGACCTGGCGGCCCAGCCAGATGAAATTGGGGCTGTCGTCGAGACGGTTTTCGAGTGCCTGGGGCTTCATGCCCAGCAGCGAGGCCAGTTCGCGGCGCGCGGCCGGGCTGGCCTCGAAGTCCTTGGGGATCACCCACAGCGACGGTGCCGGCACGCTCGAGGCCATCAACTGACCGTTGCGATCCAGGATGCGCCCGCGACTGGCCGGCAGCGTCAGCGTGTGGGCGTAGCGGATTTCGCCTTGCTTCAGATAGAACGGCGCGCCGATGACCTGCACATAGGCCGCGCGACCGAGCAGCACGCAAAAGCCCAGGCCGACCATCGCGACGAGCAGCTTGGAGCGGCCCACCGGCGTGCGCGACACCAGCAGCGGACTGTTCGAATAGTTGACTCCGCGCACGCTGGGCGGCGATGTGGTGTCCTTGCCCGCAGCAGCGCCCGCGCGGCGACCCGGCAGCTTCATCGCGTCACCGCCGCAGCCGAAGCAGATTTGGCAGCCGGCAAGGCCACGTACTGCGTGATGGCCGGAGTGGCTGTGCGCATGCCGAGCTTCTCGCGCGCGGTCCCTTCGACTCGCGAAGGCGTGGCCTGCGCCTGACGCTCGGTCTGCAGCCGGCCGAATTCGGTCTCGAGCTGACGTTGCCGATCCTGCGCACGGTCCACCTCGGCGTACAGGCGACGCGACTCGTAAGACACGCGCACCAGATAAAGCGCACTGGCCATCAGCACCATCAACAGCAGCACATTGACGCGGCTCATCGACGCGTCCCGATCGCCGCTGCCGGCACGTCGGTGCGCTCGGCCACACGCATGACGGCAGAGCGCGCGCGCGGGTTGGCGCGCAGCTCGGTCTCGCCGGGCTTGACGCGCCCGATCGAGCGCAGCCGCATCGCGGCTTCGGGCGCGAATGGCGCACGGCGATCGAACACCGCCTTGCTTTCGCGCGCAATGAACGTCTTGACGATGCGGTCTTCGAGGGAGTGGAAGCTGATCACCACCAGCCGGCCGCCGGGCGACAACAACTCGAGCGCTGCGCTCAGCCCTTGTTCGAGCTCCTCAAGCTCGGCATTGACGAAAATCCGAAGAGCTTGAAACGTGCGCGTTGCAGGGTTCTGGCCCGGCTCGCGGGTTTTGACTGCACCAGCCACGACCTCGGACAGTTCCCGAGTGGTTCGAACGGGGTTCCCGCCCTCGCGCCGAGCAACAAGCGCCTTTGCAACCTGTAGAGCAAACCGTTCTTCCCCATAGTCGCGAATCACCTCAGCAATGTGGCGCTCGTCGGCGCGGGCCAGAAAGTCCGCGGCACTCTCGCCGCGGGTCGTGTCCATGCGCATGTCCAGCGGACCGTCGAACCGGAAACTGAAACCCCGCTCGGGGCTGTCGATTTGCGGTGAAGACACGCCCAGATCGAGCAGCAGCCCGTCGATGCGGTTCACCCCCAGCGCAGCGAGCGTGGGCACGATTTGGCTGAAAGCGGTGTGCTGGATCGAAAACCGCGGATCGGCCAGTTGCGCGTCGGCCGTCGCGGCGGCCACCGCCTGCGGGTCGCGGTCAAGGGCGATCAGGCGACCGGCCGGCGCCAGCTGCCCCAGCAACGCGCGTGAATGACCGCCGCGCCCGAACGTGCCATCCACATACAGGCCAGTGCGCGCGCGATCGATGTCTGCTGAGTCAGCGTTCGGGGGCGCGAGGTGCAGCAACGCGTCGACCGCCTCATCGAGCAAGACGGTGGTGTGCACGCAGACGGCGTCGGTGGTCATCGGGGACGGGTCAGAACGAGAAGCCCTTGAGCGCATCGGGCATCTCGCCGCTCATGATCTCGGCCTCGTGTGCGGCGTGACGCGCGGCGTCCCACAGCTCGAGGTGGCTGCCCATGCCGATGAGCATGACGCTGCGGTCGAGACCGGCCGAAGCACGCAGCTCGGGCGCGATCAGCACCCGCGACGAGGCGTCGATGTCGACGTCCATGGCGTTGCCCAGGAACACGCGCTTCCAACGCACCGCATCCATCGGCAACGCGCTGATCTTGTCGCGGAAGTCCTCCCACGTCGGGCGCGGAAACACCATCAAGGGGCCGTCCGGGTGCTTGGTGATGGTGAGCTGGGTCACGTTCATCTCGCGCAGAACCGCGAGATGCCGGGCCGGCACGGCCAGACGCCCCTTGCCGTCCAAGGTCAACGCCGCAGGCCCCTGAAACACCAGATTTGCCACAAAAACCCACCAAAGTGCACTTATCTGCACTTTATCTCAAGAAAAGCAGGAGCGTCAACGAAAAATCAAAGAAAAATTCAATCAAATCAAGGACTTAGCGTCGATATTGAAGGCTGACTGAAAACCCAAAAACCCTTCAAAAACAATCGCTTGAGGGCCGCTTTGAAAGTGATGCCTTAACAAACAGGCGCACCAGCGGTTACACAACGATGAACGGCCTCGCGCGTTCCGGACGAACAGAAAAAAGCCCCGGTGGCGAGGGCCAGCGGGGCGGGTCGAGGCGGCGCGCGTGGCACCGTTCGGCAAGATCTCAGTGGCGCGAAGGCCGCCTCATCGGGGTGACACGCCGATCAGCCACTGGTGCACGCCCATGAGGAATGCGGCGTACAAGGCCAGACCGCCCACGATGGCGATCGCGTCGTTGTAGCGGCCCGGAGGCGCGCCCGGTGTGGCCCGGTGAGGGCGGCGCTTCAACGAAATCCGATCAGCCACGGCCCAGGCCAGGAACGACCCGAACAGCACGGTGGACGCCACACTGCCGTTGGCCAGCAGGTGGGCCAGCGCCCAGAACTTGACGGCCGCCAACATCGGGTGCTTGGTGGCGGTAGCGATGCGCCCGGGCAGGTAGGAGGCCAACAGCAGCGGGAACACCGGCACCATCAGCAGCCAGGCGATGTGGCGGAAATACGGCGGCAGGGAGTACAGCACCACCGGCGGCACATTGGCTGTTTCCCACCCGTATTCGATGAGCAGGTAGCCCACCAGCGACACCCCGCCGTAGATCAATTTCCAGATCTGCTCGCCGCGCGCAGCGGCCTGCGCATCACGCCAGCCCGGCGCGAAGATCGACACGGAGTGCATGCCCAGAAGAATCACGAGCCCGAGGATCAACAACGACATGGCGGCACTTCCGGTGAAGAACAAAGGCCACCAGTCTATGCGGGGCCCCGCCGTGCGCCCCCCGGGATCGCCAGCGACACCGCGATGAGGGTCAGTTCGATTCCTTGATGAGTCGCCCGCTCACCGACTGGATCGGCCGCGCGTTCATCGGGTACAGCCGCGAGAAGATGCCGATCTGCTCGGGCGAGACCTGCACCGGGGTCTTCATCACCATCCACAGCACGCCCTCGCTGCATGGCGGGGTGGTGAGCGAGCCCATGTAGGTGTAGTAGCGGCGATCGGTGGGCAGCAAGGCGTTGAGGTCCAGGGGCGACTTGGCCGCCACCTCATCGCCCTTTTCGAGCGGGAGGTTGTTCCACACGGCCTGCACGATGGGCTGGGCGCTGCCGCGATCGAGCAGTACCGCGACCACCGCCAGGCGGCCGTCGACGCTCTTGTGCACCAGATGCACCACCATGTCGAACGGCTTGCCATCGATGCGTTCTTCGGACGGCCGATGGAAATGGAACTGCACCAGTTCGTAGCGCTTGCCGGTGACCTCGATGGTGTTGCCCGACGCGACGTTGACCTGCACCGTGTGGCCGTTGTCGATCACCCTGAAGCCGCTGGGCCGGTAATCGAACTGCACCGCGTCGAGCTCGACCTTGATGCCGTCACGGATGTCGATCGGGCTTTGTCGCAAGCCGGTCGAACACGTGGCGAATTCGGGCTGCAACTGTGCCCAGGCGGCCGGTCCGGAATCGCCTTCGTAGCTCCAGTGGGCACTGCCCACGGGGTGAACCGCCGACGGGCTGCGCGCGTTGACGGCGCTCGCGTGCACCCCGCCCAAAACGCCGTCAGCCAGCCCCGGTGCAAGCGCAGCGACCCGCGTGGGCGCCGCCTTTGGTGCCGAATGCTCCTTGCTGGGTTCAGGGTCCTTGGACACCACCTTGACCTCGGCATTGGCGGCAGGGGCATGCACGCTGCCCGCGCCGAGCCGCGTGGCCAGACGCTCGCGAATGATGTCCATCGGGTCGCGCGACTTGGCGCGCGGCACGGGGTTGCCCAGATCGGCGGCCGCAGCGGCAGCCGTGGCGGCAGAAATGGTCCTGGGGGTGTCGGCCTTGTCGGCGAATTCGGCGGCAACCTTGTCGGCCGCGGCACGCCTGGCCACAGCGGGCGTCACGGCGTGGTGGGAATCCGCCGAGTGCTCGTCATCCTTGGCGGCAAGGGCGTGCGCCATCGGCAGCAAGCCCAGCGCCGCGCTGACCACCGACAGTCTCCAAAGCTGCCGGGACACGCCAGCCGATCTGCGATGAGAGAAGAAAACCATGTTGAACACTCCGTAAGACACCCTGAGGGTTGTCACGGAGGTATCGGCCTCGACCGGGACGACTTGAGCGCGTGAGGCGGGCTCAGCCCCGCAGCGTGAGCCGTTTGCCCACCCACAGCCAGGCGCAGCCACCGACGCCCATCAGCCCCATCGCCGTCAGCGCGAGCGCCACACTGGAATGCATCACCAGCGGCGCCACCACGCCGGCCACCACGCCATTGGCCACGCTGGCGATGCACGCCTGCAGCGATGCGGCCATGCCGCGCCGCTCCGGGGCCTGGTCGAGCACCAGCAGCGTCACGGCCGGCGTCATCAGCGCCCAGCCCAGCGAGAACACCGCGATCGGCCACATCGACCACCAAACCGACGGCGCAAAAGCGAGGTTCAGCGACACGTTGACCACCGACACGGCCAGCATGATCAAAAAGCCATCGCGGATCTGCCTGCGCGGCGTCACCCGCCCGGCGATGCGGCCCGACACGAAAGCACCGCTCATGATCCCCAGGATGATCAGGATGAACAGCCAGAAGAAGCGATCGGGCGCCATGCCCAGGTGCTCGCCCAGGAACACAGGTGCCGACAGCACGTACAGGAACATGCCGTTGAAGGGCAGCCCGCTGGCCAGCGTCAGGGCGATGAAGCGCGGGCTGGCACCGAGCTCGCGGTAACCGCGCATCAGGTTGCGCACGTTGAGCGGCTGGCGCTGCGACAGGTGCAGCGTCTCGGGCAGCAGTTGGTGGTTGGCGATCCACAGCGCAGCGCCCACCGCCGCCAGGAACCAGAACACCGCCGGCCAGCCCACATGCACGAACAGCAGACCGCCGATCAGCGGCGCGATCATGGGTGCGATGCCAAAGAACAAGGTGACCTGCGACATCATCTTTTGAGCATCGGCCGGCGCATGCATGTCACGGATCACCGCGCGCGACACCACCGCCCCGGCGCCCGACGCCATGCCCTGCAGCGCACGAAAGAACACCAGTGCGCCCACGTGGGGCGACAGTGCGCAGCCCGCTGAGGCGATCGTGAACACTCCGATGCCCCACAGCACCACGGGCCGGCGGCCCAGGCTGTCGGACAGCGCCCCGTGAAACAGGTTCATCACCGCGAAGCCGAACAGGTAGGCCGACAGCGTTTGCTGCATCTGCACCGGCGTGGCGCCGATCGACGACGCGATGCCGGCAAACGCCGGCAAGTAGGTGTCGATCGAAAACGGACCCAGCGAGGCCAGGCCAGCAAGCAGCAGGGCCAGCGCCCAGCGGGGCCGCGGCCACAGGGTGGAAGCGTCGGGGTTCATCGGGTCCGTTAGGGGCAGCCGCCACGCAGGCAACTGCCGAATTAGTGTGAAGCGAGCCGATAGGCCGGATTCTGTGCAGCGCGCCAGCCTTGCGACCGGCGCGCCGTGACCGTCATTCCTCTGGGCCGTGCATCACTGCACGGCTCGGTGCCACCTACCCGCCAGCTCCGCGGAGCCACATCAACGCTGGCCTATTTGGTGTTGCTGCGCGCAGAGATTGCCCGTTTCACCCGAGCCGGGGCTTGCGCCCCGTCTCGACTCGTCTCTGTTGCTCTGATCCTCACCTCGCGGTGGACAGCCGTTAGCTGCTGCGCTGCCCTGTGCAGTCCGGACCTTCCTCCAGTGCGCCCTTTCGGGACCTTGCACCAGCGACGGTCTGGCTTGCTTCACGGCGCGATTATCGGCCGCCTGTACGGCTCAGGCCGAACCACGCAGCCGGGCGATGCGTTCTTCCATCGGCGGGTGGGTCGAAAACAGCGCCATCAGGCCGCCCGGACGTGCGCTGATGCCCATGGCCTGCATGGACTTGGGCATCTCGCCGGGGTCGAGACCGCCCAGACGGGCCAGCGCATTGATCATCGGTTGCTTGCGTCCCATCAGGCCAGCCGCACCCGCGTCGGCGCGGAACTCGCGCTGGCGCGAAAACCAGGCCACGATCAGCGCGGCCAGCACGCCGAGGAGCAGGTCCATCACGATGGTGGTGACGATGTAGCCGATGCCCGGGCCTTCGCGGTCGTTGCGCAAGATGATGCGATCAACGACGTAGCCGATCACACGCGACAGGAACACCACGAAGGTGTTCATCACGCCCTGGATCAGCGTCATCGTGACCATGTCGCCATTGGCCACGTGGGCGACCTCGTGGCCGATCACCGCCTCGACCTCCTCGCGGGTCATCGATTGCACCAGCCCGGTCGACACCGCGACCAGCGCCGAGTTCTTGAACGCGCCGGTGGCGAAGGCGTTGGGCGCGCCTTCGTAGATCGCCACCTCGGGCATCGCGATGCCCGCGCTTTGAGCGAAGCGGGCCACGGTGTGGACCAGCCACTGATGGGTCGCGTCGGGCGAATCATTGATGACCTGCGCGCCGGTCGACATCTTGGCCATCGGCTTGCTCATCAGCAGCGAAATGATCGCGCCGCCAAAGCCCATCACCAGCGAAAAGCCCAGCAGCGATCCCAGATCGATGCCACTGGCCGACAGGAAGTGGTTCAACCCGAGCAGGTTCACGGCGATGCCCAGCACCACCATCACGGCAACGTTGGTCAACAAGAACAGGGCAATGCGTTTCACGGCGTACTTCCTTTCAACGGGCTGATGCGATCAGCGGGTGGTTGGTGCGGTTGTGGCGCCGGCGCCCTTGTTTTCAAGAGGTGCGGCGGCCACGCGAAACACCGATGCATCGTCATAGAACCCGTTTTGTTCATTCAAGTTCCACCAACCGGGCACGCCCAGCACCGGCAATGCCAGCCACCCCCGCCGCGTGCCCAACACGGCGTCGCTCACCGATGACGGATCAACTCCCGGCGCCAACACCCACACATGGGCCGTGATGGCCTTGCGCGGCAGCAGCAGCTTTTCCAGCAGGGCATGGCCGATGAGAGTGAGCTTGCACTCACTCCACAAGGATCGGTGGGTGATGAAGAGCGCGGTCCAGTCGCGCCGCCGCAGCGCATCGACCAGCACCGGCGGGGCCTGCCACAGCGCGGCGTTCTCGTCGAACAGCGTGAGCGCGTCGCGGGCCGCACCGCGCTGCGCACCCACGCCGTCACGGTCGATCTGCGCGGCGTGCAGCGCGTTGAGGCGACCCTTGATCGCCGGGAAAGCCAGCCACACCAGCCCGTTGAACAAGTCGTGCGCGTTGTCGCGCGTGGGCACGCAACCGGTGCGAGCGATGTGCGACTCGTAGGCCGTGCCTTCGGCCAGATCGCCTTGCGGCACGAAGCGCTGCAGCGTGGTGATGCCCGCGGCGAGCGGCACTGCGCCGGGCGTGCCGCGCCGCTGCGTCAGCGACGCGTTGAGTGCGTCGGCCACCGAGGCACCGGCGCGCAAAGAGCCATCGACGGTCTCACCGACGCCGCGGTACGGCGCAAGCCACGGCGCGCTCCAGTCGATGTTCAGCGCCGGCATCCGGTCGACCGGCGCGGTCGTGGTTCAGGCCCCGAGAAAACGCACCGACTCCGGCTTGTCGGCCGGCACCAGTTCGAAATGCGACTTGAGCTTCTTGAACAACGAGGTCGAGCTGCCGCTTTGGCTCAGCAGGCCGCCATCCCGCAGCGCCTTGGCAACGCCGTTCAGGCGGACTAGCGCGCCGCCGCTCAATTCAGGACAGGCGCCGAGTACCCTTTCAACGGTGATCGAAGGGAAAACCGCCTTGGCAGCCGTGGCCGCCTTCACCTTGGGCACAGGCACAACCTTCGGCTTGGGCGCTGAGACCGTTTTCGCCTTCGGTGCTGGAGCAGTCTTTGGCTTCGATTTCGGTGCTGCCTTCGCCTTAGGGGTCGCCGCCGCCTTCACCTTCGGAACGGGCGCGGCCTTGACCTTCTCGGGCGGCACTTCCTTCGCCTTTGGCGCGGCAGTCGCGACCGCCCCGGGGGCTTTTGCCGCAGACGTAACGGCTTCTTTAAGGGGTGGGGCAAGCCCTTCTTTTTTCGCAAGAAGCGCAGTCACCGCCCGCTTCGCTTCCGTCAGGTTGCTGGGCTTGACCGCCGGTGCCACGGCCCTCACCTCGACCGCCGGCGCGCGCTTCGCGGCCGCGCGCGGCTTGGCTGGGCCGATCACGCTGAACTGGTCGTAGACGCGCTCGTAATCGCGCCCGATGTCGCGGCCGGACTTCCCCTGCTGGCCGTAGCCCGTGACGCGGCAGCCCAGCTCGCGCAGCCGCACGATCAGCGGCGAGTAGTCCATGTCGGACGACACGATCACCACCTCGTCGACCGGCTGGCGCAGCACCAGCTCGACCGCGTCAATGGCCATCGCGATGTCGGTGGCGTTGGGCCCGGCGAAGGTACTGGGCAAAAACCGGATGGCATGGTCGCGGCAGACCTCGCCGAACTCCACTGCCTTTTGCACGCTGCCGTAGGCGCGTCGGTGCTGCAATCTGTCACCGCTGGCTTGCAGCCGGTGGATCACCTCGCGCAGCACGTCCACCGACACGTTGTCGGCGTCGATCAGCAGCGCAATGCGAGTCGTGGGGTCCATGGTGTTCCGTTCGGTGAAGGTGTGCGGTGAATCGGCCGGGAAACGGGGCGCGGCAGGGTTCAGCCGACGAGCCGCCAGGACAGTGGCTCGCCGCCGCGCAGCGGCTTGAGTTGTGCCTCGCCGAAGGACAGCGACTCGGGCAGCGTCCAGGTTTCGCGGCGCAACGTGATGTGCCGGGTGTTGCGCGGCAGGCCGTAGAAGTCCGGGCCATGAAAGCTGGCAAAGCCTTCGAGCCGCTCGAGCGCGCCGGCGGCTTCGAACGCCTCGGCGTACAGCTCGATCGCCGACAGCGCGGTGTAGCAGCCTGCGCAGCCGGTGGCGTGCTCTTTCAGATGGGCCGGGTGCGGCGCGCTGTCGGTGCCCAGGAAGAAGCGGTCGCTGTCCGAGGTGGCCGCCGCCACCAGCGCCAGCCGGTGCGCCTCGCGCTTGAGCACCGGCAGGCAGTAATAGTGCGGTCGCACGCCGCCGGTGAAGATGGCGTTGCGGTTGTAAAGCAGGTGGTGCGCGGTGATGGTGGCCGCGGTGTGCGCGCCGGCCTCGGCCACGTACTGCGCGGCTTCACGCGTGGTGATGTGCTCGAAGACGATCTTCAGCTCGGGGAAATCGCGGCGCAGCGGAATCAACTGCGTGTCGATGAACACCGCCTCGCGGTCGAACAGATCGATCGCCGGGTCGGTCACCTCGCCGTGGACCAGCAGCGGCAGACCCAGACGCTGCATCGCCTCGAGCGTGGGCCGGGTGTGGCGCAGATCGGTCACGCCGGCGTCGCTGTTGGTGGTGGCGCCGGCCGGGTACAGCTTGACCGCCACCACGCCGGCGTCACGGGCGCGAACGATCTCGTCGGGCGGCAGCCGGTCGGTCAGGTAAAGCGTCATCAGCGGCTCGAAGTCGACGCCCGCGGGCACCGCCGCACGGATGCGATCGGCATAGGCCAGCGCCTGCGCGGCGGTGGTCACCGGCGGCTTGAGGTTGGGCATGACGATGGCCCGGGCGAACTGGCGCGCCGTGTCGGGCACCACTGTGGCCAGCGCCGCGCCATCGCGCAAATGCACATGCCAGTCGTCGGGTCGGATCAGGGTCAGGGTGTCGGGCGTGGCGTGCTGGCTCATGCGACAAATTCTCCCACCGCGTGGCGGGGCGGGCAGCGTCAGTCGGCGGCGCTGTCGGCTCCGGCTTGCTGCAGCGCCCACATCTGCGCGTAGCGCCCGGCCAGCGCGAGCAACTCGGCGTGCGAGCCGCGCTCGAGGATGCGCCCTTGCTCCATCACCAGGATCTGGTGCGCGTCGACCACCGTCGACAAGCGGTGCGCGATGACCAGCGCGGTCTTGTTGCGCGCGGCGCTGCGCAGCTCTTCCTGAATGGCGCGCTCGTTGGCCGAATCAAGCGCCGAGGTGGCCTCGTCGAAGATCAGGATCGGCGGGTTCTTGAGCAGCGTGCGGGCGATGGCCACGCGCTGCTTTTCGCCGCCCGAGAGCTTCAACCCGCGTTCGCCAACCATGGTGTCGTAGCCCTTGGGTGTGGAGGCGATGAAGTCATGGATGTGCGCAGCCTGCGCGGCGGCTTCGACTTCGGCGCGGCTCGCGCTGGTGCGGCCGTAGGCGATGTTGTACTCAACGGTGTCGTTGAACAGCACCGTGTCTTGCGGCACGATGCCGATCGCCTGGCGCAGGCTCAGCTGCGTGACCGAGCGGATGTCGCGGCCCGCGATCTCGATGCCACCGGCGTTCACGTCGTAGAAGCGAAACAGCAGCCGCGCCAGCGTGCTCTTGCCCGAACCCGACGGCCCCACCACCGCCACCGTCTTGCCCGCCGGAATCTCGAAGCTGATGTCATGCAGGATGGTGCGATCGGCGTCGTAGCCGAAACGCACGTTCTTGAATCTCACCACCGGCACCTCAGGCGCAGCCTCGAAGCGCAGCGGCTGCGCTTCGGACGCATCGGCGATCTCGCGGTTCTGGCCGAGCAGCGCGAACATCTTTTCCATGTCGATCATCGACTGCTTGATCTCGCGGTAGATGACGCCCAGAAAGTTCAGCGGCACATACAGCTGGATCATCAGCGCGTTGACCAGCACCAGATCGCCCAGCGTCATGGTGCCCGCGACCACGCCCTCGGTCGCGCGCCACACCAGCAGCGTGACGGCCACCGCGATGATCAGGCTCTGGCCGACATTGAGCACCGACAGCGAGGTCTGCGACTTGATCGACGCACGCTCGAGCCGTTGCAGGTTCTCGTCGTAGCGCGCCTGTTCGAACTTCTCGTTCGAGAAGTACTTGACCGTCTCGTAGTTGATGAGCGCATCCACCGCTTTGGTGCTGGCCTTCGAGTCCTGCTCGTTCATCGCGCGCCGGAACGCCGTGCGCCACTCGGTCACGCTGATGGTGAACACGATGTACAGCAGCAGCGCACCGAACGTGATGACCGCGAACCAGCCGTCGAACCTGGCCGACAGCAACACGATCACCAGCGAGATCTCGATCAGCGTGGGCAGGATGTTGTAGATCAGGTAGCCCAGCAGCGACTGGATCGAACGCGCGCCACGGTCGATGTCGCGCGACACGCCGCCGGTTTGCCGCTCGAGGTGAAAGCGCAGGCTCAGGCTGAGCAGGTGATCGAAGGTCTCGAGCCCGATGCGCCGGGCGATGCGCGCAGCCACCGGGTAGAACAACAACTCGCGCAGCTCGGTGAACAGCGTGATCGACACGCGCAGCGCACCGTAGCCCAGCAGCAGCGCCACCGGCACCACCAGCACCGAGCGCGCATCGCCCGGCTGGAGCGCGAGCGCGTCCACCAGGCTCTTGAGCAGCAGCGGCACACCGATGTTGGCGACCTTGGCGGCGATCAGGAACGACAGCGCCAGGCACACGCGGTAACGCCACTGCCACACGTAGGGCAGCAGCTTCTTGAGCGTCGACCAGTCGGATCGCGGTACGGCCGAGGCGGTCGCGTCAGCGGAAGGGATCGTCAATGTGGTGGGGCGCATGGGTCGCTGACAGTAAGACTGGCCGTGAAAGAATGATTCGACCCCACACCGAAGGAGGTCACGCAATATGCACGAGAACCCGAAACCCCCTCAGGCCTCGCCCGGCGATGGCCCTTTGACGCCCGACGCAGTGCCCGCTTCGGTGATCGAACTGTCCCGACTCAAGGCACCCGCCGGCCTGCACCCCGACGCCAGCCTCGTGCTGCGCATGATGCCGATGCCGGCCGACACCAACCCGATTGGCGGCATCTTCGGCGGATGGATCATGGCGCAGGTGGACATCGCCGGTGCGGTGCAGCCGGTGCGCATCGCCCGTGGCCGGGTCACCACGGTGGCCGTCAATCACTTCATCTTCAAGCAGCCGGTCAGCGTGGGCGACCTGCTGAGCTTTTATTCGCGCGTCGAACGCATCGGCACCACCTCGATCACGGTGCGCGTCGAGGTCTACGCCGAGCGCAACCCCGCCATGCCCGAAGTGGTGAAGGTCACCGAGGCCAGCCTGACCTACGTGGCCATCGACGCCCAGGGCCGGCCGAGGCCGGTGCTGCTCGATTGAGACGGGCGCAGCGCTCTACTCGAACGCCGAAAAATCCGGCTTGCGCTTCTGGAAGAACGCGCTGAAGGCCTCGGTGGCTTCGGGGCTGGACAGGCGCTGACCGAAGATGACGGCTTCGACCTCGATGGTCTCGAGCACGCGCTCGACGCTGGCGCGGCGCATCAGTTGCTTGCTGTCGCGCACCGCACCTGGCGGCAGAGTGTTGAAGCGCTCGGCCATGCGGCGGGCATGGCGCAGCACCTCGCCGGCGGGCAACACGGCGTTGGCGATGCGCATCTCGACCGCTTCCTCGGCGGTGAACGGGTCGCCCAACAGCAGCTTTTCGGCAGCCTTGGCCTGACCCATCAACTGCGGCACGATCAGGCTGGAGGCGAACTCGGGCACCAGTCCGAGGCTGGCAAACGGCATCGCCAGACGCGCCTCGTCCGACACGTAAACCAGATCGCAGTGCAGCAGCATGGTGGTGCCAATGCCGATGGCCGCACCGGTGACGGCAGCCACCACCGGCTTGCGGCAGGCCACCAGCGCGCGCATGAAGTCGAACACCGGTGCATCAGGCGTCGAGGGAGGGCGCGTCATGAAGTCGTCGATGTCGTTGCCCGAGGTGAAGATGCCCGGCTGGCCGGTGATCAGCAGCGCGCGCACGGCGGTATCGGCGTCGGCGGCACGCACGGCCGCGGCCATCGCCGAGTACATCTCGGCGGTCAGCGCGTTCTTCTTGTGCGGCCGGGCGATCTCGATCGTGGCAACGCCGTTGAGGGTGGCGGTCTTGATGTCCATCGGGCTCAGCATCTTTCGAAAATTCCGGCCGCGCCCTGGCCCGAGCCGACACACATCGTGACCATGCCGTACTTCAGCTGACGGCGGCGCAGCGCGTGGATGACGGTGGCCGCGCGGATGGCGCCGGTGGCGCCCAGCGGGTGGCCGAGCGCGATCGCGCCGCCCAGTGGATTGACCTTGCTGCGATCCAAACCGAGCACGCCCAGCACCGCCAGCGACTGCGCGGCAAAGGCTTCGTTGAGCTCGATCCAGTCGAGGTCGGCTTGCTGCAAGCCGGCGTAGCGCAGCGCGGCGGGAATCGCCTCGACCGGGCCGATGCCCATCACCTCGGGCGCCACACCGCGACTGGCAAAGCTCACGAAGCGCGCCAGCGGCTGCAGGTTGTGCGTTTGGATGGCGCGCTCGCTGGCCAGGATGAGGCAGGCCGCGCCGTCGCTGGTTTGCGAACTGTTGCCCGCCGTGACGCTGCCCTTGGCCGCGAACACCGGGCGCAACTGGGCCAGCGCTTCGAGCGTGGTGTCGGCGCGCGGGCCTTCGTCGACGCTCGCGGTGCGCGTCTTGCGGTTGACTTCGCCGGTGGCCAGATTGGGGGAGCGGTCGGTCACCTCCACCGGCGTGATCTCGGCGGTGAACTCGCCGGCGGCCAGCGCCTGGGTCGCACGCACGTGCGATTGCAGCGCGAACTCGTCTTGCGCCTCACGCGTGATCTTCCATTGCTGCGCCACTTTTTCGGCGGTCATGCCCATGCCGTAGGCCATGCCGAGGAGATCGTCGCTGGCAAACATGGCCGGGTTGAACGACGGCTTGTTGCCGGTCATCGGCACCATGCTCATGCTCTCGCAGCCGCCGGCGATCATCACGTCGGCTTCGCCCACGCGGATGCGATCGGCCGCCATCTGGATGGACGTGAGGCCCGAGGCGCAAAAGCGGTTCACCGTGACGCCGCCCACGCTGTTGGGCAGGCCGGCCAGCAGTACCGCCAGCCGCGCCACGTTGTAGCCCTGCTCGGCCTCGGGCATCGCGCAGCCGATGATGGCGTCTTCGATCGCCTTGGGATCCAGCGTGGGCACCTGCCCCAGCGCCCCGCGCATGGCTGCGACCAGCAGGTCGTCAGGTCGCGTGTTGCGAAACACGCCCCTCCCGGCCCGCCCCACCGGTGTGCGCGTGGCGGCCACGATGTAGGCGTCTTGAATTTGTTGACTCATGTGTGTCTCCAAAGGAGGAATTGCATCCCGAAACAAGATCCGTTCGCGGCTGAGGAAGCGTCGCGAGCGGACGTCAGGCTAGGCGGACGGCGCACAGGGACCGGAACGTACTTCCTGTACGTGAGGATTCCGAGCACCGGCCAACAACGCCTGGCGTTCGCGCAGTAGCTTCATCAGTTGCGAACCGGCTTGCCGGTCGACAGCATGCCCATGATCCGCTCCTGCGTCTTGGGGTGCTCGAGCAGCGCGCAGAAGTGCTGGCGTTCGAGCGCCATCAGGTACTCCTCGCTGACCAGCGATCCGGCGTCGACATCGCCGCCGCACAGCACCTCGCCGATCAGCGAGGCGATGTGGAAATCGTGTGCGCTGATGAAGCCGCCATCGCGCATGTTGACCAACTGTGTCTTGAGCGTGGCCGCAGCGCTGCGACCTGCCACCGGGAACAGCGCCTTCACCGGCGGCTGGTAGCCGCTGTCGAACAGCGCCTTGGCCTGCGAGATCGCCACGAACAGCAGCTCGTCCTTGTGCGGCACGATCACGTCGCTGTCGCGCAGGTAGCCCAGCTTGCGGCTGTCGATCGCACTGGTGCCCACCTTGGCCATGGCGGCATTGGAAAAGCCGTCTTTCAAGAAGGTCAGCAAGTCGGCATTGGCGTTGCCAGCGGCGGCCATCTCGGCGGCGCGTCGGGCGATGTAGGTCAGGCCGCCGGCGCCGGGCAGCAGCCCCACGCCGACCTCCACCAGGCCGATGTAGCTTTCCATCGCCGCCACCCGCTTGGCCGAGTGCACCGCCAGTTCGCAACCTCCTCCCAGCGCCATGCCGCGAATCGCGCACACCACCGGCACGCTGGCGTAGCGCACGCGCAGCACCAGTTCTTGCAGCTTGCGCTCTTCGGGCTCGACGCCCTTGGCGCCGCTCTTCATGAACACCGGCATCAGCGCTTCGAGGTTGGCGCCAGCCGAGAACACATCGTCGGGCGACCACACCACCAGCGCCTGGTAGCTTTCCTCGGCGAGCGCCACGGCGCGCATCAGTGCTTCGGTCACCGTCGGGCTGATCAGGTGCAGCTTGGCGGTGATGCTGGCAATCAGCACCTCGCCATCGAGGGTCCACACGCGCAGCTCGTCGGTCTTGAAGACCTCGGTGCCCGAGGCCAACGGCAGCGGCGCGCCCGACCCGAAGACGCTTTCGCGGAAGTGCTGGCGTGCGTACACCGGCAAGGTGCTCGGCGGCACGAAGCACGATTGCGCGGCACTCCATGAGCCCTGCGCCTGATGCACCCCGCCACCATCGGCCACCGGACCGTTGAACACCCAGTCGGGCAGCGGCGCAGCGCACAGCGCCTTGCCCGCGTCGATGTCGTCTTGCACCCAGCGCGCCACTGTGGACCAGCCGGCCGACTGCCAGATCTCGAACGGGCCTTGCGCCTGACCAAAGCCCCAGCGCATGGCGAAGTCGATGTCGCGCGCGCACTCGGCCACGTCGACCAGATGCACCGCGCTGTAGTGGAAGCTGTCGCGCAGCACGGCCCACAGGAACTGCGCCTGAGGGTGGGTCGATTCGCGCAGCAGCTTCAACCGCTCGGCGGCGGACTTTTTGAGGATGCGGCCGATCAGCTCGTCAGCCACGCCGCCGCCCGCCACGTAGTCGCCAGTGGCGGGGTCGAGGCGCAAGATGTCCTTGCCGACCTTCTTGAAAAAGCCTGCTCCGGTCTTCTGGCCCAGCGTGCCTTTGGCGATCAGCGACTCGAGCACCGCCGGCGTGGCGTAACTGCCGAAAAACGGATCGTTGGATTGCTCGGGGCCCAGATTGGCCTGCAAGGTGTGGATGACATGGGCCAGCGTGTCCAGACCCACCACATCGGCGGTGCGGAACGTGCCCGAGCTGGCACGGCCAAGCTTCTTGCCGGTGAGGTCGTCGACCACGTCGTAGCCCAGACCGAAGTGTTCGGCCTGCTTCATCACGGCCAGCATGCCGGCCACGCCCACGCGGTTGGCGATGAAGTTGGGCGTGTCCTTGGCGCGCACCACGCACTTGCCCAGCGCGGTGGTCACGAAGGCCTCGAGCGGGTCAAGAATGTCGGCACGCGTGGACGGCGTGGGGATCAGCTCGACCAGCGCCATGTAGCGCGGCGGGTTGAAGAAGTGAATGCCGCAAAAGCGCGGCTGGATCTCGGCGGGCAACGCGGCGCCCAGCTTCGTGATGCTCAGGCCCGAGGTGTTGCTCGCCACGATGGCGTGCGGCGCGATGAACGGCGCGATCTTGGTGTACAGGTCGAGCTTCCAGTCCATGCGCTCGGCGATCGCCTCGATGATCAGGTCGCAGTCGCGCAACTGCTCGAGGTGCTCTTCGTAGTTGGCCTGACCGATCAGCACCGCGTCTTCGGGCACACCCAGCGGCGCGGGCTTGAGCTTCTTGAGACCGTCTATCGCCTTGGTGACGATGCCGTTCTTGGCGCCCTCGCGGGCGGGCAGATCGAACAGCACCACAGGCACGCGCACGTTGGCCAGATGCGCAGCAATCTGCGCGCCCATGACGCCGGCGCCGAGCACGGCGACCTTGCGGACGGGAAATCGTTTCATGGTGTCTCCAGAAGATGGCAAGTCAAGAGGTAGTCTCGTCGATCAGAACAGCGCTTCGTCCATCTCCATCAGCGGCTTGACGCCGGCACGCGCCGAGCGGATCAGGCCGGCGGTTTCAGGCAGCAGCTTGGCAAAGTAAAAGCGCGCGGTGGCCAGCTTGGCGCGGTAGAACGGATCGCCGCCGGCTTGCTGATCTAGCGAAATGCGGGCCATGCGGGCCCAGAAGTAGGCGAACACCAGGTGGCCCACGACCCGCAGGTAATCGACCGCCGCGGCACCCACCTCGTCGGGATTGGCAAAAGCCTTCATGCCGAGTTCGGTGGTGAGCTTGGTGACCTTGTCGCCCAGATCGGCCAGCGGGTTGATGAACTCGGCCATCGCCTCGTTGACGCCTTCGTCTTCGATCAGCTGCTGCACCAGCGCGCCGAACTTCTTGAGCTTGGCGCCGTTGTCGGCCAGCACCTTGCGCCCCAGCAGGTCGAGCGACTGGATGGTGTTGGTGCCCTCGTAGATCATGTTGATGCGGGCATCGCGCACGAACTGCTCCATGCCCCACTCGCGCACATAGCCGTGGCCGCCGAACACCTGCAGGCAGTGCGAGGTGGAGATCCACGCGTTGTCGGTGATGAACGCCTTGACGATGGGTGTGAGCAGCGCCACCAGATCGGCCGCGTCTTTTTTGACCACCTCGTCGGTGGATGACAACTCCTGATCGAGCAGCAGCGCGGTGTACACACCCAGCGCGCGGCCGCCTTCGGCATAGGCGCGCGCGGTGAGCAGCATCTTGCGCACATCGGGGTGCACGATGATCGGATCGGCCGCCTTGTCGGGTGCCTTGGCGCCAGTGAGCGAGCGCATCTGGATGCGGTCCTTGGCATAAGCCACGGCGTTCTGGTACGCCACTTCGGTCAGACCCAGCGACTGCATCCCCACGCCCAGGCGCGCGGCGTTCATCATCACGAACATCGCATTCAGACCCTTGTGCGGCTGCCCCACCAGCGAGCCGCGCGCACCGTCGAGGTTGAGCTGACAGGTGGCGTTGCCGTGGATGCCCATCTTGTGCTCGAGCGCGCCACAAAAGATCGGGTTGCGCGCACCCAGCGAGCCGTCGGGATTGACCAGAAATTTGGGCACCACGAACAGCGAGATGCCCTTGCTGCCGGGTGGCGCATCGGGCAGCCGGGCCAGCACCAGGTGCACGATGTTGGCAGCCATGTCGTGGTCGCCCGCGCTGATGAAGATCTTATTGCCGGTGATGAGGAAGCTGCCATCGGCCTGCGGCTCGGCCTTGGTGCGCAACAGGCCCAGATCGGTGCCGCAGTGCGACTCGGTCAGGCACATCGTGCCGGTCCATTCGCCGCTGGTGAGTTTGGGCAGGTAGGTCTGTTGCTGCTCGGGCGTGCCGTGCGCGTGCAGGCATTCGTAGGCGCCATGCGTGAGGCCGGGGTACATCGTCCAGGCCTGGTTGGCGCTGTTGAGCATCTCGTAGAGACACTGGTTGAGCGTGACCGGCAGGCCCTGCCCGCCGAAGGCCGGATCGCACCCCAGCGACGGCCAGCCGCCCTCGACAAACTGGTCGTACGCCGCCTTGAAACCCGCCGGCGTGCGCACCTCGTGCGTGGCAGCATCGAGACTGCAGCCTTCGGCGTCGCCGGGGGCATTGAGCGGCGCGATCACCTCGCTGGCGAACTTGCCGCCTTCTTCGAGCACCGCGTTGATGGTGTCAACGTCCACCTCCGCATGCGCTGGCAGCGTCTTGAAGGTGTGGGTGACCTGGAGCAGTTCGTGCAACACGAAGCGCATGTCGCGCAGAGGGGGCGTGTACTGGGCCATGAGTGATCCTTCTGTAGGGACGGGTGCACCAAAGACAGGCAGATTCATTCTGCACAAAGCGCAGTGCCCCGGCCCCGGCCCGGCAGGTTTATTTGCCGGTCGTCTTGGCGACGCCTGACGCGATGGAAAAACGCCCGCCCGGCCCCACATGCGAACATCTGGCTGTCATCTGCGTCCAATAGGCTTTGTTTCTCAAGGGAGGATGGACCTTGGAAGTGCTGCAACTCGACGTTTCGGGGCGACCGCAGGCTTGGCTTTCCGCCAAGGAAGCGGCCGTGCTCTATGCCAGTGACGGCGTGGCGTGGACCCTGGGTGACGCCTTCTACGTGCTGCGCGGCGGCGTGCAGCGCCGAACTGGAGTGCAGTCGCTCATCGAGCTGCATCCCATCATCGCGGTGCGCGGGGCGATTCCCTCACGCGCCTGGCGGCAAAGCCCCGCCTTGTCCAACCCGAAGCTCTTTGCCCGCGACCGGCGTGTGTGCGCCTACTGCGGCGGACACTTCCACGACGAAGATCTGACGCGCGAGCACATCATCCCCACGTCGCGCGGTGGTGAAGACACCTGGATGAACTGCATCACGGCCTGCCGCACCTGCAACGGCAACAAGGGAAACCAACTGCCCGAAGAAGCCAGCATGACGCTGATGTACCTGCCCTACACGCCCAGCTTGCACGAGGACATGATCCTGCGCGGCCGGCGCATCCT
>CANBSV010000007.1 GCA_947372225.1 Burkholderiales bacterium
TGGTGTACCTGGAGGACATGTCGGGCGGCGATGGCGACCAGGACTTTCTTGACCGCCACGTCGGCGACGAATCTTTCGATCCGATGGCGCAGCTGCGTGATCAGCGCATGCGCGAGGCGCTGGTGGCCGGCATCAAGGTGCTGCCCGAGCGCGAGCAGTACGTGATGAGCATGTACTACGAGCACGACATGAATCTCAAGGAGATCGCCGCGGTGCTCAAGGTCACCGAATCGCGGGTGTGCCAGCTGCACAGCCAGTCGATCGCCCGTTTGCGCGTCAAGTTGCGTGATTACTGATCGGGCACCCGGCCCGATACGACCGACTTGAAGGCCTGGCCCTGGCCCCTGCCGGCGCTGTTGAGCTGGGCGCTGGGCTGGGCCGTCTTTTCTGGCGCGCGTGCGCTTGAATCTCCTGCGTGGCTGGCGCTGTGTGCCGGCGCTGTGGCGGGGGTATTGCCTGCACTGATTTCGCCTTGGTCACTGTCGCGCTGGCGAAGGGCCTTCATGGCGGCGGGTTTTCCGCTGTCACTGGCGCTCAGCGGAAGCGCCGCGGGCGAGTTGCCCGCCTGGGCGTGGTTGCTGCCGCTGGCTTTGCTGGTGTTGTTGTATCCGCTCAAGGCCTGGCGCGATGCGCCTTTCTTTCCCACACCGAGCGGGGCTTTGCACGGCTTGAGCCGGCTCGCGCCGCTGCCCGCCGGTGCGCGCGTGCTCGAAGCCGGCTGCGGTCTCGGGCACGCCTTGGTGGAACTGCACGCCGAATACCCGACATCGCGCTTCGACGGCATCGAATGGAGCTGGCCGCTGCGCTGGCTGTGCCAATGGCGTTGCCGCTTCGCCCAGGTCAGGCGTGGCGACATCTGGCGCGCCGACTGGTCGGCTTTTCAGATGGTCTATGTGTTCCAGCGTCCAGAGAGCATGCCGCGCGCCGTGGACAAGGCCAGCGGCGAGCTGGCAGCCGGCGCCTGGCTGGCGAGTCTGGAGTTCGAGGCCACCGAGTTGCAGCCCGATGCGGTGCACCGTTGCCCCGATGGCCGTGCGGTGTGGTTGTATCAGCAGCCGTTCACGCGCTTGCGGTCAAAATCGCGGCCCTAGCGGTGTCGCGGCGATCTGCCGCCGACCCGGCCAACCTCTGAACGGAGTTCCTCATGTCCGGCTTGCTACCCCTCGTCGATCCTGACGGTCTGCTTGAGTTTTCGGTGGTCTACACCGACCGCGCGCTCAACCACATGTCCAAGCGCTTCCAGCAGGTGATGAAGGACATCTCGGGCACGCTCAAGGAGGTCTATCACGCCAGATCGGCGGTGGTGGTGCCGGGCAGCGGTACCTTCGGCATGGAGGCTGTGGCCCGTCAATTCGCCACCGGGCGCAAGGCGCTGGTGATCCGCAACGGCTGGTTCAGCTACCGCTGGACGCAGATCTTCGACATGGGCAGCATCCCCTCGGAATCGACCGTGCTCAAGGCGCGCCGCACCGGAGCAGGGAAGCAAGACCCGTTTGCGCCGGCACCGATCGACGAGGTCGTGGCCGCCATCCGCGCACAGCGCCCCGACGTGGTGTTCGCCCCGCACGTGGAAACCTCGGCCGGCATGATCCTGCCCGACGCCTACCTGCGCGCCTTGGCCGATGCCGTTCACGAGGTGGGAGGTCTGTTCGTGCTGGATTGCATCGCCTCGGGCACGATCTGGGTCGACATGCAAGCCTGTGGCGTCGATGTGCTGGTGAGCGCGCCGCAAAAGGGCTGGAGCGGTTCGCCGTGCGCTGCTCTGGTGATGCTCAGCGAGTTGGCCCGCGAGCGCATCGACAGCACGCAAAGCACCAGCTTCGCCTGCGATTTGCGCAAGTGGTTGCAGATCATGGAAACCTATGAAAGCGGCGCTCACGCCTACCACGCCACGATGCCCACCGACGCGCTCACGCGTGTGCGCGATGTGATGCTCGAGACCCGCATCTATGGGTTTGACAAGGTGCGTCGTGAGCAGCAGCAACTCGGCGATGCGGTGCGTGCGCTGCTGGTGTCGCGCGGCTTCAAGAGCGTGGCGGCTGAGGGTTTTCAGGCGCCTGGCGTGGTCGTCAGCTACACCGACGATGCCGAAATGCAGTCAGGACGCAAGCTGCTGGCGCAAGGCCTGCAGATCGCCGCCGGTGTGCCGCTGCAATGCGACGAAGGCCCGGATTTCCAGACCTTTCGCATCGGGCTGTTCGGTCTGGACAAGCTGCACGATGTCGATGGCACGGTGGGCCGGCTTGCCGCAGCGCTGGACGCGATCCAGCCCGCAGCCGCCTGAGCGCCCGGAGACTTCGATGACGATGCGCAAAACCGCCGTGGGCTTGCTGCTGGTGCTGGTCGCCGGGACTGCGATGGCCGACTGGCTGCCCGTCAAGGCCGATCCGAAGGTCAGGGTGATGGCCGATGCAAGCAGCATGCGCCGCAGCGGCGACATGGTCACGATGTGGAGCGTGATCAACTACACCCAGCCGCGCAAGACCGAAGACGGCACCACCTACCTGTCGTCCAAGCAGCATCTGGAATACGACTGCGTGGATCACCTCAGCCGCCGGCTCGCGTTCAGCCGCCACAGCGACTTCACCGGATTGGGCCAGGTGGTCTATTCGAACAACAGCACCGGCGCGTGGAGCCCGGTGGCCGCGGGCACCGTGGCCGGCGAGTTGCTCAAGTTCGCGTGCGGCGAGAAGTGAACCCGCCGCACAGATCAGTACTGCGGGCGATTGCCCGTCTGGTACGAACGCTCGAGCAGCGCGAAGATGCGTTCCATGCGGGCATCGAGCCACGCGGCCCAGCCGGCGAGTTGGGATGCGTTGCTGCTGGCGGCGGTGTTGTTCATGTCGTGCTCCGGTGAGTGATCGGAGCGGCGCGCCCCGGCGATGTAATTTAGCCCACGACCGTTCCCTGACAGGCCAGCAATTGTTCTGATCGCAACAGAAATTTTTCAACCAAGACCTCAACGGCAGCAAGAACCATGGAAACCAGCGGACCCAACCCCAAGCAGCTCAAAGGCATCACCATGGCCTGGCCCTCAACCGATGGCAAGGCGTTTGCGATCCGGCTGCAACTGGCGGACAGCGTGCTCGACCTCGAACTGGACGACGAGCGGCTCAAGCAGCTGCTCATGGCGCTGATGGAGTCGTCGACGCTGTGTGCCAAGAAGCGCACCGACCTGCCATCGATCAAGGCCGGCGATCCGGCCCAAGCCGTGCAGATCCCGGCCTCGGCCATCGATGTCGTGAAGCTGGACGAGTCGCGCAAGCAACTCGTCATGCGCGTGGGCACGCTCGACCTGGCGCTGATGATCGGCTCGGCGAACACGGCCAAATCGCTGGCCATGGCGTTGCGCGACTGACTCCCTTCAGCCCATCCCCCGGTGTGAAGAAGCGGCCCGTCGCTGTGGTTTACTGGTGCCCGGTTGGACACGGAGCGTGAGGTCGTGATGCACTTGCTCTTGAGGCCGTTGGTTGTCGCCCTGACGCTGAGTGTGGGGATGGCGTGGGCCGGTGATTTCGAGGACGGTCTGGCGGCCTACCAAAAGCAGAAGTTTCCTGTCGCCCTGCAGAAATTCAAGCGCGCAGCTGCCAAGGGGTCACCCGGCGCGCAGTTCTATCTCGGCGTGATGTACGGGCTGGGCGAAGGCGTCGAGCGCGACCCTGCGCTTGAGGTGAGCTGGTACCGGCTGGCAGCCGAGCGCGGGCTGGCCGTTGCGCAGTTCAACCTGGGCAACGCTTATTCCAACGGTCAGTCGGTCCCGCAAGATGAGGTCGAGGCGGTGCGCTGGTACCAACGTGCCGCCGAGCAGGGGTTTGCCGCAGCGCAGTTCTCCATGGGCAACGCGTACGTCAGCGGCCGCGGGACCCGCCAGGATCTGGCCGAGGCACTGGCGTGGTACCGCATGTCGGCCGTTCAGGGCTACGCGCCCGCTCAGTTCAACCTGGGATATCTCTACGACAGCGGCCAGGGCGTGCAGCCCGACCATGCCGAAGCGGTCCACTGGTACCGCCTGGCAGCACAGCAAGGCGATCCCGATGCGCAGCTGGGTCTGGGCAATGCCTACCGCAAGGGACAAGGCGTTGAGCAGGACGATTTACAGGCGGCGCGCTGGTACACGCTGTCGGCCGAGCAGGGCCTGGCGGTGGCCCAGTACAACACGGCGATCGCCTGGGCTCGCGGGCAGGGTGTGGCTCAGGATCCGGCCGAGGCGGTGCGCTGGTTCAAGATGGCTGCGGTGCAGGGCCACGGCTCGGCGCAGCTCAACCTGGGCATGAGCTATTTCAGCGGGCAGGGCGTGGCCCGGGACCTGGTCCGCGCGCACATGTGGTTGCACCTCGCCGCAGCGTCCGGTGACAAGGAAGCGGCTCGCAGTGAAGCCCTGGTCGCCGCCGAGATGACGCCTGGCCAGATCGAATCAGCGCGGCGCCTGGCGAGCGAGTGGCAGGCACGCACGGCGAGGGCGCCCCGGTGAAAACCCGTTGCGCAAGCGCCCGCGCTGATATGGCCCCGAGCTTCGACCACCACTTTCCACGGCGCTCCATGAACCTCACACGTGTCCTGATCGCCTGCGTTGTCATCGCCGCAACCCCGTGCTCGATGGCAAAAAAAGGCTCTCATACCGACTCGTCCCAACGAGCGGCGTTCCGGCAGGCCAACCCTTGTCCATCGAACGGTGAGACGTCGGGGGCCTGCCCGGGCTTCGTCATCGACTACATCCGGCCGCGCTCGTGTGGCGGATCCGACACGGCGGAAAACCTGCACTGGCGATCGGTCGAGATGGCCAAGCTTCAGGACAAGGCCGAACGTCGGGACTGCGACAAGGTTCAAATTCGCACCCAGTAGCGCTCCGTCGGTGTGGTCGGTGCCCGCGCCGTGGTGTCCGACAACGCTCAGGGCATCACCGGTAGGCTGTAGGTCAGCGTGGTGCCCAGGGCCCAGAGCAGAAACAGCACCAAAGGCGTGTGGAACAGCAGTTGCACGAACGAAAACCCGACGATCTCGCGGGCCCGAATGCCCAGAATGCCCAGCAGGGGCAGCATGTAGAACGGGTTGATGAGGTTGGGCAGTGCTTCGGCCGAGTTGTAGATCTGGACGGCCCAGCCCAGGTGGTAATGCAGGTCGTTGGCTGCTTGCATCACATACGGCGCCTCGATGATCCATTTGCCGCCCCCCGATGGAATGAAAAATCCAAGGACAGCCGAATAGATTCCCATCAGCAATGCGTAGGTGTCGTGCGACGAAATACTGACGAACAAATCAGAGATGTGGTGGGCCAGTGTCTTGGTATCCGCACCCTTGACCTGCGTGAGCAGCGCTGCGATCGATCCGTAAAGTGGGAACTGAATCAGCACGCCGGTGATGGATGGAACGGCCTTCGAGACCGAATCCAGAAAGCTGCGCGGGCGCCAATGCAGCAAGGCGCCCATCATCAGAAACAGGAAGTTGTAGGTGTTCAGCGCCGATATGGCCGTGATGGTGGGCTTGGTCGAAAACTCGTGAAACAGCCACCCCGCGGCCAGCGACGCCAGCACGATGATGAGCAGCGGGCTTTCTTCGAGCCATTCGCTGGGTCGGGTACGCCCCCCGGACTTGGCAGGGGCGATGCTCACGTCGACCCCGCAGTGCGCGGCCTCGCGTGCCGACTGTGGACCCGGGGCGGTGAGATAGGCCACGACCAACGACAGCACGAGCAAGCACGCCAGCAGCACACCCGACTGCCACAGAAAAATGGTCTCGGTGAATGGAATCACGCCCGTGATGGCCAGCAACGCTGGCGGCAGACTGGCTGGGTTGGCCTGCATCTGGGCAGGCGACGACGAGATCCCCAGAGCCCACACGGAGCCCAGCCCCAGGTAGGCGGCCGCACCCGCTGCCCGGTAGTCCATCGTCAGGTCGGTGCGACGCGCCAGCGCCCGTACCAGCAACCCGCTGAAGACCATCGAAAACCCCCAGTTCAGCAAAGAAGAGCCCATCGAGATCAGCGCGACAAAACACACGGCTGATCGACCGTCCTTGGGCACTCGGGCGATCTTTTCGATGAGCCACATGGCTGGTGGCGAACTCGCCACCACATAGCCGCCAATCACCACGAACGCGATTTGCATGGTGAAGGGAATGAGCGACCAGAACCCATTGCCGAAGGCCACAGCGGTGTCGATGGGTGTCGCGCCCATGCCCAGGGTGGCCAGGGCCACCACGAAAATGGTCAACACGGCCAGAACCCAGGGGTCGGGAAACCACCGTTCAGCCCAATGCGTGCAGGCGATGGCGAAGCGTTCGAACAAAGGACTGGTCATGGGTTTGTGAAATTGAGTGTGGACACGGGGCCGGACACGTCATGGGTTTCAAGCCGCGCGCACATTTGACATGACAGCCGGCCCGCGCGCATCACCATCAACCCACAAGACGCTCAATCAGGTATCTGATCCCGTCTGGTCACATCAGCGCGAGATGCCTGAATAGTCATGCAGGCTGGGTGTCTCGCCTGGGGGCCACATCGTGCTCGGTGAATTCGGCTTGTAAAAAGTGATCACCATGCTGCGCCGCGACTCCCGACAGCTCTCGTTGACTGGCTTGACCTCATGCCAGGAGTGGTCGCAACGCACGAAAAGCGCTGAGTTACCGATGGTTGGCAATACCCGGGTATCAACATCAACCGGATCTGCCGAGTTGAGTATGGCCAGGAAACCGCCATGCTTCAGATCCCAGGACTCATTGAAATAAAGCACGTGCACGACCAGTTTGTCTGGGAGGTCGATGTGAGGTCCCAGATGGGCGCCGGGATCGTAATGGTAGACGTTGCATTCCAACGGAACCTGCCTTAAATCGTATCCCGTCCGTAATGAAACTGCTTCGCGGTACGCCGGCGACAAAATATCCTGAGCCAACGCCAACCATTCCGGGCTCAATTTCTCGGGAAACGAGATTCGACTTTGTCCCATGGGCAATAAAGATCGCACCTGATAGGAATATTTTTTTTCCCCGTCTCCGCCATTGACCGTCTTGAAATGGTCTGTGGGATAGCTCGAAGCCAACGCAGACCCATCCCTGATATAAAAAAGATTGTTTATTTCAACCCAGGGGAATGGTTGTCGATTGAGGTTGCCGTTCGCAATGGTTTCAAAGTTAATCACGGCTTTTTCTTTTCTGGGCGTGCTCTGAACGGACGCATCACGGCACGCAACGGCGCGGTGATCCGGTATGAAATTGAAGTGCGAAGTTTGACAACCGCACGCTGGGAATTTTCGAGCTTGGCGCTCAATTGACCAAGGTTTTCTCGCAACGAATGGACCTCTGCGAGCAGCTCTTGTTCTCGGGCTGTGTTGTCGAGTGCGTTCGGCAAATCCAGCCACAGTGCGTTGAACGCCTGTCTGCTGCTTGTGCCGCCTCGTTCGATGCCTGCCGCAATCCTGTCCCAGTGCGCATCGACCTGTGCCAGAGTCGTCTTCAACGCAGGGCAGTCCTTGGTTTTGCCGAGGCGCCTCAGGAACCATGGCGGGTAGATGTCACCCTCAATCGGCAGCGAATGGATTCCCGAGAAACGAGACAGCTCCTGCAACTTTCCACGCGAAAGGCTGACCGTTGAAAAAGCGGGCACGCCAAATGAAAGCGCGGTAATGGCCAGATGGTAGCTTTGCCCCACGACGGCCGCCGCATGGCCGATCAACTCGGCAATCACCAAGGGCTTTGGCCATGCCTTCAGTCGGATCGCTTCTGGAAAGTCGATGTGCTTGTCGTCATCCCCAACAGCGGGCCCGACCGGAAGCACCACGAATTGGAAGCCTTCGAAACTGGCCGGATTGTTTTTGACCATGCGCAGGAAAAAATCCATTCCGGAACTCGCGGCCTGGATGACGATATAAGGCTTTTCCAGCCCCAGATCAGTGACAAGGGTGGTGAATTCCTCGGATGCATCTGCGACGTCAACCCATCGTGAAATGGCAAATGCAGTATCGGGCACGACCTGGATTTCGACATTTCCATTGATGGCTTCCAATTCTGATTTCGAGAATTGATTCCGGACGCTGATGTAACTGCTCTGTTCCAGCGTCAGTTTCAGTAATGGCAACCCCCAGTGAGGAACAGAGCCATGCACACCAGCCGCGTTCCAAAATACCGGAATGTCGTTCTGCAAGCCGATCAGACCGGGTAACAGCCAATACCCTGTTGGATGGTGAATGGCTGTGCTCGGGGGGCCATATCCGGCTGCGACACCCTTGTCGAATCGGATGATGTGTCCACCGCCCACCACGATCCCATCCAAATGCGCTGCATCCACCGGAAACTGGGTGAGCGACGTGACCGAAAAAGGCCACTGGGGTGGTGTTCTGGCGTAATAGGAATATGGCTGTACACAAACCTCGCCCATCCTCTTGCTGAGTTCGGCTTGGGCAAGAATTGGGAATAGAAGGTCCCCGTAGTTTTCGACATCGAATGTTCCCAGGATGGCAACCTGCCAGACCTTGCTGTTCATGGGCCGATGTCTTTCTATTTTTGTGGGCTGACTTGACTCGGACCTTTGAAGGTCAGTGGTGCTTCAAAGGGCTGGGCTTTCGACCGCTTCAGGGTCGGGCTGTGTCGATTCTGGCAAATGCCAAGACTCGGTGGCAGACCTCAGCCACGGTGGGCGCTGATGGAACAGCACAGCCGTGTGGAATCGAGACCAGCGGAAACAACAAAGCCGGCCACTGGGGCCGGCTCTGGCGTGATTTGCGGTCGGCTTACTTCGTCTTGCGCCGACGCCCCGCTGCACCGAGCGCACCGACGCCCGAAACCATCAACCAGGCAGCGGCTGGAAGGGGGACCGGGTTGATCGCCTGCAGCGTGCCGGCATAGGAGGAGACGGGCCCGACCAGGGTGCCCCGCACGTTCAAAGCGTAGTTCCCGGCCGAGAAATTGGTCGGTGCGATCACCGAGAACAACTGCTGTGCCCCAGTAAAAGCGATTGCAGACGTCCAGCCCTGGATCGAGGACGAATTGCTCAGGTCGATCAGGTTCATCTGCAAATTGGTGATGCCGGTGGTGACCGCGCCGTTGGTGTCGGTGAAATTGATGGTTCCGACAAAGGAGGTGACCAAGGCATCGGGAGCGAGCGTGAAATTCCAGGTGTCCAGGAAGTTGTACGGGGATGCAATAGGCGGGTCAGAGAGCCCTGCCACAACCAGGTTTCCGCTCACGGTGGAATTCGAGAACGCCCGGGCATCGGGCGCCGTGATCAAGCTCGGAGAGAAAGAGGTGATCATGTTCGCCGAGCTGAGATCGGCGTACGCCGTCAAAGTCACAAGCAACAGCAATGTGCGCGCGGTGGAACTCATGTCAATCCTTGACAGTGGGGCTGCTGGGGCGACGATGTACCGCTGTGAGTCGCGGGTCGATCATCGATGCTTTGGGACTGCCTCTATGGGCATTCGAGCCACTGTGACTGAGACCAACTCGCTCGTCCAAGGCTCGGAATATTCTGGAACCCACTCTAAATCTCGAGCCGTGAATCGTTGAAGTCACGAAACGCGCCAAACATGAGCCGTTCGGGCCAGCCCTGAGAGATCAGCGCCGAGTGCAGCGCACGTGTCACGTCGACGGGTCTGAGCCCCGGTTGCGTGATCGCGGCCAATGCGGTTTGCCCAGAGTGCGTCGCGAAGGGCAGGCCGGTCGTCGTGGGGGTAACTGCTGAACTCAAGCCCAAAAATCAAAAAGGGTCAGTCCCTTGTGAGAACTGACCCCTTGATTCAACTGGTGCGGCTGGCAGGAATCGAACCCACTATCCCTTGATTCGGGCTCTAGGATTCGAACATCACGGATCTCCTTAGGGCTTGGAAGCGCCGGGAGTACTACACGGAGGCGCTCTGAGTCGCCGCTACATACTGCCTGGCTCCTGCTTTGCCTTGTCCTGGGCGCCAAATCCTGCAGCGGAGCAGGCGCGCACTGAGCACTCGTTGGCGCAGCCCTTGCCGGCTACGCGTCCGCACGTCCGGCGTGCAGCGCTCAAGTCGACCGCCTGACGACCGATATCCGCCGTAAGGGTCAGTCCGCACGCGGCTGACAGGGCCCGCGCTCTCCCGGCAAGGAATTCTTGTGAGAAATTTCACGATCCATACGGTCAAGCAATCGCACCGGACTGGCCGATTCATCGCCGGTGCCATTTGCCTGCACGCCACGCGCCGGGGCCCCGTTTGAAGGTTCTGATCATCGACGACAACCCCGTCAACGCCCGCTTGTTGACGGTGTTGTGTCGCCAGTTCCCGGAAGTGCAGGCGCTGGAGTTTCTCGATCCTTTGGACGCGCTCGAGTGGTGTCGCGAGCACGATCCCGACCTCGTCATCGTCGATTACCAGATGCCGCAGATGGACGGCGTGAGTTTCATGAAGGCCCTTCGTGTCCTGCCGGGGCGTGAGGAGACTCCAGCACTCATGGTGACGGCCAATCACGACGTTTCCCTGCGCTACGAGGCCCTTGGTGCCGGCGCCAACGACTTCCTGACCAAGCCTGTCGATCGAATCGAGTTCCTGGCGCGCACCCGCAACATGCTGGCCGTTCGCCGGGGACAGAAAGCGCTGGCCGACCGCGCAGCTGCGCTTTCGGCGGCTGTGGATGAAGCCACGGCCACGATCCTGATGCGTGAGCGCGACACCATCTTCAGGCTGTCGCGCGCCGCGGAATACCGTGACCCCGAGACCGGCGCCCATGTGATCCGCATGGCGCATTACTCGAGGCTGATCGCGCAGCAGCTCGGCCTGAGCCCCGAATTTCAGGAGGTGCTGTTTCAGGCTGCGCCGATGCACGACATCGGCAAAGTCGGCACGCCGGATCACATCCTGCTCAAGCCAGCCGGCCTGGGTGCTGGCGAAATGACCATCATGCGTCAGCACACGCAGATCGGTTACGAGATCCTGCGCGACAGCGCCTCGCCATTCCTCGAACTCGCTGCAGTCATCGCCCGCAGTCACCACGAGAAGTTCGACGGCAGCGGCTACCCGCTCGGCCTGTCAGGACAAGCCATCCCGCTTGCTGGCCGTATCGTCGCCGTGGCCGATGTACTGGATGCGCTGACCTCGGAGCGCCCCTACAAGGACGCATGGCCGGTCGGTGAGGCCAAGGCCTATCTGCTCAAGCACCGCGGCGGTCATTTCGATCCCGCGTGCGTCGACGCGCTGATGTCGGCATGGACCGAAGTGCTGTCGATCCGCCAGCAGTTTCAAGACGACCCGAACGACATTGCGTTGCACCGGATGAAGGCCCGTGACGCTCACCTTCAGCCCCATCGGACCCTGTCCGCCTTGCCGCTGACTGAACCGCCCACCTACCGTCTCTGACGCCCGCCCTGGCGTCCTAAATCCTCGAGGCCCCACCATGCTCGTCAAGCAAGCCAACTTCACCCACGCGCCGAAAGCTGCCGTTCTCGCACCGCTGGCCGCTATCGCACCGCAGCTGGTCCTGGTGTTCGGGTCGGTTGATGCGTTGACAGCACCGGGTCTGCCCGATCTCCTCACCACGACCTTCGGCAACGCATCGCTGGCCGGCTGCACGACCGCTGGCGAGATTTCGGGCAGAGGCGTCTCCGATGGGCAACTGGTGATCACTGCACTGCACTTCGACGAGCCCGGCTTCGATGTCGCGACCACGCTGCTGGACGGCATGGGCGACTCCGCTGCCGCCGGCCTGCGCCTGGCCCGCCAACTTGACCAGCCGGGATTACACGACGTCCTGGTTCTGGGCCAGGGCGTCGATATCAACGGCAGTGCGCTTATCGAGGGCTTCCGCAAGGGCCTGCCGCCTCAGGTGAACCTGTCTGGCGGTCTCGCGGGTGACGGCGGTGCTTTCAAGCAGACCTTCACCCTGTCGCAACACACGGTTTCCAGCAACCAGATCGTGGCCATCGGCTTCCACGCGCCTGGTCTGGTCTTTCGGTACGGCTCCTTCCACGGTTGGCAGCCCTTCGGCCCGGCGCGCAAGGTGACGCGCTGCGAGGGCAATATCCTGTACGAACTCGATGGCACGCTGGCGCTTGATGTCTACAAGCACTACCTCGGCGATTACGCCAAGGACCTGCCGGGCTCAGGCCTGTTGTTCCCCTTCGAAATGCTCGGCGAGGATCGCCAAGGGCTGGGACTGATCCGCACCATCCTGGGAGTCGACGATGCCAGGGGCAGTCTCGTCCTGGCGGGCGACATCGATCCCTTGGGCTACCTGCGACTGATGCACGCCTCGACCGAATCCCTGGTCGAAGGCGCGCGCGAGGCCGCTCTGTTGGTCGGTGCGCAGGCCGATGGCCTGGGTGAGAACGGCCTGGCGCTTCTGGTCAGCTGCGTTGGCCGCAAGCTGGTGATGGGCGATCGGGTCGACGACGAGGTCGACGCGGTGTCGGAAGTCTTCGGGCGGGACACGCAGATTGCGGGTTTCTATTCGAACGGCGAGATCAGCCCGTCGCAGCAGGGAGTTTCGTACTGCAACCTGCACAACCAGACCATGACCATTACCCACTTGGCTGAGCGTTCGGCCAAGCGACTGGCAACGTGATGGTCGCCGCCTGAAGCAGGCCGACGCACCCACGCTCACGCATCCCGATCCGGCATGAACCTCGCCAGGGCCTTCGACAACCGCAAAATGGTGCGCCAGGTGAGGCGCTGGCTGGCGCTGGACGATGCAGACGCATTCCGGTCTCTGCTCACGTCCCTTGAGCGGGCGGGCGCGGACGATCTGGCCCTGGCTGACTTTGCCGAGCGCCTGCCCCGCTTTCTGGAAGGCATCGTCGACAGCTACGAAAGCATGGACCGCGATTTGCAGTTGCGCACCCGCAGCCTGTCGATCTCGTCGGATGAGCTTATCCAGGTCAATGATCGCCTGCGGCAGGAGTCCTTGGCCCAACAACAGGTGCTCGATACGTTGCGCCAGACCACGCAGGAGCTGATGACCAGTCTGGGGTATTCCCAGGACGTTCAGGAGGACTCGCAGGACCTGCTGGGCCTGGCAAAGCTCATGCGCGAACTGCTCGCACAGCGCGAGCGAGCACAGACCGAGATGCTGAGCACCCGCACGCGCCTGGTCAGCGCCATCGAGGCGCTCGATGTCGGGTTCGCGATGTACGACCAGACCGAGTCGCTGGTGATTTGTAACGAGACCTTTCGCCGCATCTACGCACCGATCGCCGATGTGCTGCTTCCCGGCGTCACGCTCAACGAGCTGCTGCGAACCTACTTCGGTCGTGTGGTCGCGCCGAACGCGGCGGTCGGAGGACTGGAGGTCGACGAGGCTGCGTACATCGCGGAGCGGCGCAGGCAGCGCAGCGTCAGCCCCAGCCGCGAAGTGCTAGTGGGTGAGCGCTGGATCCGCGAAGACGATACGAAAACGCCGGACGGGATGATGGTTGCCTTGCGTACCGACATCACCGAGATGAAACAGCTCAATCTGCGCATGGTCCAGGCGCGTGACAACGCTGAAGCCGCCAACCGGGCGAAGAGCGACTTCCTGGCCAACATGAGCCACGAAATTCGCACGCCGATGAACGGCGTCATCGGAATGACGGCGCTGGCCCTGGATACCAAGCTCGATGCCGAACAGCGTGAGTATTTGGAAATGGTCCGCTCTTCGGCCGACGGGCTGCTGGGCATCATCAACGACATCTTGGACTTCTCGAAGATGGAAGCCGGGATGATGACGCTCGAAGAGCTGCCGGTCAGCCTGACCGATTTGCTCGACGAGTGCCTCAAACCGTTGGGGATGCGTGCTTTTGGCACGGGGCTGGAACTGCTCTATCGGGTCGCGCCGGACGTGCCGACCCACGTGAAGTGCGACCCGGGGCGCCTGCGGCAAGTGCTCACCAACCTGGTCGGCAATGCCATCAAGTTCACCAAGCGGGGCCAGGTGTCTGTTGAGGTCGGCGTGGTGGAGAGGACCGATGCGGACCGCCTGTTGCTGGAATTCGTCGTGCGGGATACCGGTATTGGCATCCCGCTAGAAAAGCAGGGTGACATCTTCGAGGCCTTCTCCCAAGCCGACGCCTCCATCACCCGGCGCTACGGTGGCACCGGGCTTGGCCTGGCCATTGTTCAGCGCTTGGTATCACTGTTTGGCGGCAGGCTGTGGCTGCACAGCGAGCCCGGCGTGGGCACCGAGTTTCGCTTCACCTTGGCGGCCGGGTTGGCGTCCTCGTTGGGTGCGGACTTGCCAAATCCAAGCTGGCCAGGAAGTCTCAAGGGTTTGTCGGCGCTGATTGTTGACGACAACCCAACCCACTGCCAGTGGCTCGCCGAGGCGCTCAAGAACTGGGGGATGCGGCCCACCAGCGTGGCGTCCGGACCCGAAGCGCTGGCCTTGCTGCATGACCCGCAGCGCCAGTTCGCGGTGTGCCTGATCGATGCGGACATGCCCGGGATGAGTGGCTTCGATCTCGTAGCCCAAACAGGGTCGCGGGCCGCCCTGCTGCGCCGGTCATGGATGATGATCAGCGCGCACCGGATGGCCACTGACGCAGCCCGTTGCAGCGATCTGGGGATGGCGGGGTACCTTACCAAGCCCATCCTGCAGTCGCAACTGCTTGACCAGTTGCTATCGGTGCTCGGGCAGCATTCCGGCGAGGCGCAGGCACTCGCAACGGCCGATCAGGCCAACGCTGCCGCTTCCGCGGCGTCACTACGGATACTGCTGGTGGAGGATATGCCGGTGAACCAGCGGCTTGCAATCCGCCTGCTGCAGAAGATGGGTCATCGGGTCGATCTGGCGGAGAACGGGGCCGAGGCGCTGCGCCTGAGCGCCGAGCAAGAGTACGACGTGGTGCTGATGGACATGCAGATGCCCGTGATGGACGGCCTGTGTGCGACTGAGGCGATACGCGAACGGGAGCGCAGCCGGCACTCCGTGCGGCCGCTCCCGATCATTGCCATGACAGCCAACGCCATGACCGGCGACAAGGAGCGCTGCCTGGCCGTCGGGATGAATGGCTACGTGAGCAAGCCGATCGACCGTACCCGCCTGACCCAGGAGGTCCAGCGTGTACTGAGCCGGCAGCAGGCCAACATTCAGAGGCAAGCCCTGGCAGCTCCGCCCAGCAATGTCCTCGACATCGACCTGGTCGAGGCCATTGCACGCCTGGACGGCGACCGTGAAGCAATGATCGAGATCGCGTTGATGTTCGTGTCCGACTGCCCGGCGCGGGTGGCCGAGATCGCCACCGCGGTGGCCACGCGTGACGCCGCGGCGGTATCCAGCGCCTGCCACAACCTGGCGGGTATCGCGGCCAACGTCTCAGCCCACCGACTGTACGATCTGGCCTGCAAGGTCAGCGCACAGGCGGCAGGTGGCATGTGGGCGAACGCCGACGACGTGCTGGCGCAACTGCCCATGAGCCTGCAGCGCGTCGAGAACCAACTGGAGAACTGGGCTCGGCCCTCTTCATGAGACCTCCCTCATACCAAGTGATCTACACGAGCTGCCCGTGCGAGTCGTTCACGCCCGCCGCGCTGAGCGACGTGATGGACGTCTCCCGCCGGAACAACCTGCGCCATGACATCACCGGCATCCTGCTGCACACGGAGGACCAGATATTGCAGGTCGTCGAAGGGCCTCAGGAGGCCGTACTGCAGTTGATGGAGCGCATCCGCGCTGACACCCGACACGAGGACCTTCGCATCATCTTGGCGCACACGGTTGCACGCCGAGACTTCGGTGAATGGAACATGGCTTTGCGCGAAATGCCGCGCGAGGCTCTCGGCGCGTGCCCGGCCTTGAGCGAGTTCTTTGAGCCAGGGTTCGACATACAGGCGCTGCGATATGGCTCGCCGGCAACCTTTCTGCTGCGGGCCTTTCACGAGCTGAATGTCAAGGCGACATAAAGCCACCACGTCGCCCGTGTGTGCCCATCTTTGTTCGCCCGCTCTCGGGAGACCCGTGAGCAGCCACTGCCTGCGCCGACTCGAAGAGACCAGATGCCGGGAATCTGCCAGTCGCGACCGTCAACTGATGGCCGGGACTACCTGTTCGCGGCCGTTGCAGGAAAGAGCCCTTGGCCACGACCGCGGGCTGCACGACGGTTGCACCAAGTCGTGGCCGGCGCTGAACGACCCAGGCCCGTCCTAGAAGAAAGTGAATGAGCTTCTGGAACCGGTCACTCGTCAGTGTTGCCGACATCTTCCTGTTGCTTGCAATCGCACCTGCCGCTATAGGTCGGGGACCTGCTGAGTCACGTGGTGCCGAGCTGGACCAGGCGGCTGCGCTGCTCTGAGCGGATGCTTTCCAGCGGCAAATCAAGTAGCTGGGCGTCCATCTGCGCCGCGCGCTGCTTGTAGATACCGCAGCCCAGCACCAGGTCGGCCCGGGCGGCTGCGTCGGGCGGGCGCTGCCAGCCCGAGAGCTTGGTCCAGCGGAGCTGACTGACTTGCATGCGATGCACTCCTCCAGGGGGTCAGGGCAGCGTGGGGCGACATTGATTCACCACTGATATTCCTGCAGCGCGGTGGTGAATTCGGTGACAGCGGTTTCCAGTTCGGTGAGTGCGCCGGCCTCGGGGTGGCCTTCGTTGGCGAGCTTCTCAAGCCGCTCGGCTGCGAGGATGGAGCGCTCGGCGGCGAACAGGCTGACCATGCCTTTGATGGCGTGGGCCGCATGGCTCACGCCCGGGCCGTCGGCGCCGGCCAGCCCCTGGTGCGCCTGCTGCAGCAGGGGCGGCGTGTCGCGCAGGAACATCTGCGCGAGCTCCTCGAACAGCCCGCGGTCGTTGTCCATGGTCTGGCGGGCCTTGGCGAAGTCGGCCACCGGCGTGGCCCGTGCCGCAGGCTCAGCCGCCACCAGCGGCACCGGCGCCCTGGCAGCGGCTTGCGTCAGCGCATCAAGCTCCTGCCACAGTGCCTCGGTGTCTATGGGCTTGGTCAGGTAGCCGTCCATGCCGTGGCCCAGGCATTCCTCGCGCGCGCCGCGCATGGCGTGCGCCGTCATGGCGACGATATGGATGTGGCCGCCCGTGGCGCTCTCGTGCTGGCGGATGCGCGCCGTGGCCTCGTAGCCGTTCATCTTGGGCATATCCACGTCCATCAGGATCGCGTCGAAATGGTTTTCTTGCCAGCACTGCACCGCTTCGATGCCGTTGTGGGCCACCGTCACGCGGTGACCGAGCTTTTGCAGCAGCCGCACCGCCAGCGTCTGGTTGATCGCGTTGTCCTCGGCCAGCAGCAAGTTGAGCTTGCGCCGGGTCTCGCGTAGCGAGTGCCGCGTGATCAGCGCAGCACTGGTCCGCAGCGGCTCACCCAGCGCCGTCATGATCGCGTCGAGCAACTCCGACTGCGAGATGGGCTTCATCAGGTAGCTCGCCAGCCCCAGTTCGCGGCAGCGCGCAGCGTCTCCGCGCTGGCCTTCCGAGGTCAGCATCATCACCGCGGCGCCCACTTGCGAGTGCTCGCGGCGTATGCGCTCGACCAGCTCGAAGCCATCGACTCCGGGCATGCGTACGTCCAGCATCACCAGGGCATAGGCTTGACCTGCACTGGCCGCACGCGCCAACTCGGCCAGCGCCTGCGCCGCGTCGGCCACGGTGGTGGGCCGCATCTGCCAGTTGCGCAGCATCTGCTCGAGCAAGCGCCGGTTGGTGGCGTTGTCGTCCACCACCAGCACCGGCAGGCCCGCCACCCGCCCGCTGCTCTGGTAGCGCGCCAGCGCGTCGTGCGAGCTCGCGGGCAGGCCCAACGTGAAGTAGAAGCTGCTGCCGCGCCCGGGTTCGCTGTCCAGTGCAATGTGTCCGCCCATGAGTTGCACCAGTTGCGCCGAGATGGTCAGCCCCAGTCCCGTGCCGCCGTAGTGCCGCGTGGTCGAGGTGTCGGCCTGGGAGAAGGACTCGAACACGGCTTGTTGCTTGTCCTGCGGGATACCAATGCCGGTGTCGCGAACGCAAAACCGCAGCTCGGCCAGCGCCTGGCTGGCGGCGTTGACGCGTTCGACCGAGACCTCGACCTCGCCGGCCTCGGTGAACTTGATGGCGTTGCCCACCAGGTTGACCAGCACCTGGCGCAGCCGCCCGGGGTCGCCGATCAGGCGTTCGGGCACGTCGGGGGCCACGCGCAGCATCAGCTCCAGCCCCTTCTGGTGCGCCCGCACGGCCAGTGACTTCATCGTCTCGCGCATCATCTTCTCGAGCGAGAACTCGATGTGCTCGATGTCCAGCCGCCCGGCTTCGATCTTGGAGAAGTCCAGGATGTCGTTGACGATGTGCAGTAGCGAGTCCGCCGAGGCCTTCACCAAGCTGAGGTACTCGCGCTGCTCGGCGTTCAGCTCGGTGTCCAGCGCCAGCTCCGTCATCCCGATCACGCCATTCATCGGCGTGCGAATCTCGTGGCTCATGTTGGCCAAAAAATCACTCTTCACCCGGCTCGCCCGCTCTGCCGCCTCCTTCGCCTGCACGATCGCCTCCTGCGCCGCCTTGCGCGTCGTGATGTCCTGGAAGGCCACCACCGTGCCGTCGGGCTCGCCGTCGGGCGCGTGGATCGTCTTGGAAACCAGCACCACCGGGAAGCTCGTGCCGTCCTTGCGCGTAAATTTCTGGTCGTCCAGATGGGCTTCACCGTGCTCTTGCACCGCTAGGTGAATTGGGCATTCCCGGCGTGGCAGCGGCTCACCGGCGGCTGTGGTGATGTGGATGGTGTCGTGCACCTGCATGCCGATGAATTCGGCACGGGTCCAACCCAGCAGACGTTCAGCCTCGGCGTTCATGTAGGTGCAGCAGCCGTTCTGGTCCTGCACGTACAGGCCTTCGCCCAGGGTCTCGCTGATGCGTTCGAAGAAGGCGCGTTGTGCCGCCAGTTGCCCTTCGGCCAGCTTGCGGTCGGTGATGTCGGTGCGAATCGAGATGTATTGATGCGGCTTGCCGGTCTCGCTCAGCAGCGGCACGATCGTCGCATTGACCCAGAAGAGCGCGCCAGAGCGCCGGCGATTGCACATCTCACCGTGCCAGACCTGGCCGGCGGAGACGGTCTTCCAGAGCTCGTCGAAGAATTCGCGTGGGTGGTAGCCGGCATCGATGAGCCGCTGGTCCTGGCCCAGCAGCTCATCGCGGCGGTAGCCGCTGATCTGGCAGAAATGGTCGTTGGCGTAGGTGATCAAGCCGTCCGCGTCAGCGAAAGTGACAATGGCATGCTGATCGAGGGCGAACTTCTGGTCGTCGAGCGCGCGGCGGCTGGCTTCGCGTTCGCGCACCAACAGCGTGGTCTGGTTGAGCATCTCCACCACGCGTCGGATCTCGGTCGGTTCGTCTTCAGCCACCAATTGTTTGGCGTCAAGCTTGCCGGTGCCCAGGGCTTCGACCAAGTCGCGCAGTCGATCCAGGCTGCCCAGCCAGCGCCGCAAGGGGATGCGGATCAATATCAAGCCGGCGAACAGGCTCAGCGTGGCCACCGTGCCCACGACCAAGGACAGCGACCAAATGTCGTAGGCCACGTCGACGGCATCGAATTTCAGCCGCAGAACGCCATAGTCGCGGCCTCCGACCGACACCGGGCGGTTGATGTCGTCGAGCTGGTCCTGCACCCAGCGCAGCAGCCAGGCCGGTGGCTTGCCGTGCGGCTGCCGAGACTCCGCGTGGATGCGGCTGCCCGTCATGTCGATGAAGGTGGCCGAGGCCAGGACCGACCCCTGCACGCCTCGCTCCAGGGTCCTGCTCACGTTGTCGTAGTCGCCGATCACCACGCTGTCGCTCACCGCCTGTGCCACCACCTCGACCAGCATCACCGAAGCGGCTTCGGTGTGTTCGATCTGGCCGAGGACCCAGGACCTCATGATGAGTCCAAGTCCGCCGCCGACGAAGGTCAGCAAGGTCACGCCGTACAGCGCGAAGACCCGATCGGTGAGCGAGGACGGCAGCAGGCGCTCGAGTGCGGCCTTGAGTTTCGACACGGCAATCCTAGCTTGGGGCGGGCGCTAGCGCAGGTTGGTCGGTGCGGTCTTGTAGAACTCGCGGTAGGCGGCGTACTCCGAACCGTCGGAGGCAACGAAGCCCGGGTTGCCCTGCAGCTTCACTGTCGCCGACGCGGCGGCCAGCACCTTCTGCCCTTCCGGGTCCTCGGCCATCTCCAGGAACGCGCGCCTGACCGCCTGCACGTCCTTGTCGGGCACCTTGCGGGCCGCCATCAGCGCCAGGTCGTGCAAAGGCCCGGATTGCCACAGCACGCGAAGGGCCCTGTCCTCGCGTTTGGCCCAGCCCTCGCCGAGCTGCGAATTGATTCCCGATGCCGCGACCTTGCCGGCAGCCAATTGGGCCAGCGCCCCATCGGCATTGCCGCCGAACACCACCACCACCTTGATGTTGCGAGTGAGCAGCTGGGCGTAGGCAAACTTGTAGGCGATCGGGGCTTCAGGCCCGGGGAAGCTCACGGTCTGGCTGGCCAGCTGTTCCAGCTCTTGCACCGGCGAGTCGGCCAGCACCACGATCTGGCTGCGAACCGGGGGTGTCTGGCGCCGGCCAAACACCTTCCATCCCAGTTTTTCGCGCTCAGGGCTGAACATATGGTTCGAAAAGATGAACTCCACCTCGTTGGCCAGCACATAGGCAGTGGTGTCAGCGGAGGTGCGGCCGATCTTCATCTGCAGCTTCACACCGCTCTTGTACGAGACGTACTCGATGATCGGGTTCCAGTAGCGCGCGGTGAGCTCGATACCGTACTGGTTGACCGGCGAGAAGCTGTAGCTGCGCCCGGTTTGGGCCTGGGCGAGGTTGAAAAAGGCTGGCAGCCCCAGGGCGAGCAGGGCCATGATTTTCAGATGCGATCGGCGAAGGGGGTTCACGGGCTTGTCTTCTCGTTGACGATGATGAGTCGGGCCGGCAATCAGTCCAGCGTTCGATCGCGGAGTTCGATCTGCTCGTCCTGGAAGCGCTGCTTGATCTCGAGCACTTCGTCCCAATCACTGAGGAAGGCGTCCACGCAGGCCGGGTCGAAATGGGTGCCTCGGCCGTCGAGCAGAAATTGCCGCGCGCGGTCGACGCTCCAGGGTGTCTTGTAGGGGCGCGCGGAGGTCAAGGCGTCGAACACGTCGGCGACGGCGACGATGCGCCCGAACAAGGGAATGTTCTCCCCCGCCAGCCCGCGGGGATAACCGCTGCCATCGTACTTTTCGTGGTGCGTATAGGCGATGTCTGCCGCCGCCTGCAACAGCGGCGAACTGCTGGCGCTCAACACCTTGTGACCGATCACGGCGTGCTGCCGCATCACGGCAAACTCCTCGTCGTCGAGCTTGCCCGGCTTGAGCAGGATCAGGTCGGGCGTGGCGACCTTGCCGATGTCGTGCATGGGCGTGGCCGTCAGCAGCAATTCCTGTTGCTCGGAACACAAACCCATGCAGCGCGCGATCTGCCGCGAATATTGGGACATGCGCAGGATGTGCGCGCCGGTCTCCGGGTCGCGGTATTCCGCCGCCTTGGCCAGGCAGACGATGGTCTCGCGGGCCTGGGCCACGATGGTCTGAGTAGCCTTGCGCACCTCGTCAGCCAGCCAGGCGGCATGGTCCGAGAGCTTCTTGTGGCTGGCGCGCAACTCGAGCATGTTCTTGGCCCGGGCCAGGAATTCGACGTTGTCGACAGGCTTGTTGAGGAAGTCAGTGACGCCGCTCTTCAAGGCCTCGTGGCGCAACGCCGTCTCGTTGTTGGCCGTGACCATCAGCGTGGGAGTGTCCGGGTGCCGAACCCTGAACTGCTTCACCAGGTCGATGCCGCTGAGCTTAGGCATCATGTAGTCAACGATCAGGAGGTCCGGGTCGTTGCCCAGGCACCAATCCAATGCCTCCACCGAATCGGTGAAGCACGCAGGCTTGCATCCCGGCAGCTTGTTGACCAAGTGCTGCATGAACACGACGTTGATCCTTGCGTCGTCGACGATGGCCACCAGCATTCGCTTCTCCGATCCGCTCTCGACTCAATGGGCTGTCGCATCGATATCGACAACAGCCAGGCACTCTTGAGCACGGAAGGATGGCCCCCGCCAGCCAGATCGGCGGCTCAAACGACTTTCGTCGTGCCCTTGGGTGGCCAGAACCTGCCCCGGGGCCTTGCAGAATCAGTGGCGGCGAAGGCGGTGCTGGTGCCCAGTGGAATGACCGCGATGCGTATCGTCAATGGCGAGGCCGACACGCCGTGCAACCGGCGAGCGAACTTGCGATCGTCGACGGCGCGGTGCTTGTCGGCATGCTGCCCGAGAAGATCCAGAAGTTGACGACTCATGGCTGGGCTGTCGCGCGCGGCAGCCGGGTCGGAGACACAGTCCAAGTCTTCGTCCCCGCATTGTCGCTAATGCGGCGGCCTGGATGTTGATGGTGAGCGGGACCGAGCCGTCCCGCGTGCGATGACCGTCAACGCCCCGTTCAGCATCAGCATCAGCGCCAGCGCGATGGCTCGGGGATCGCCTGAACATCTCCCCCCGCCACTGAGACGCGCCCCGTACTTCTACGGCGGACTTTGATTGGGTCGATTCGACCCAAGCCCGTCCTAGAAGAGAGTGAATGAGCTTCTGGAACCGGTCGCTCGTCAGTGTGGCCAACATCTTGCTGCGGCTTGCATTCGCACCTGCCGCTATAGGTCGGGGACCTGCTGAGTCACGTGGTGCCGAGCTGGACCAGGCGGCTGCGCTGCTCCGAGCGGATGCTTTCCAGCGGCAAATCAAGTAGCCGGGCGTCCACCTGCGCCGCGCGCTGCTTGTAGATACCGCAGCCCAGCACCAGGTCAGACGAGACGGCCTCGACGTACGAGGTCTTTAGGTCGACTGCGCCAGACTGCGGATTCGTGAAGGCGTAGTCGACCCAGCCGCCTCCGCGGCCGGCCTGGTCGAAGGCGTCTCGCACGAGCTTGTCGCCATCCACACCCGGATTGTCTCGAACCGCGCTGCCGACCTTGCCAGCATTGCCTGCAAACGCCCGATAGACGCCGTTGCGATCGAACGCGAAGACGTACATGTCCTTGTCGGTGTAGTCGCAAGCTTCCTCGGTGATCCGGCGAAGTGCCGCCTGTCCCTGGGCGCGGTACAGATCCACGGCCCTATGGACGAAGGCCAGTGCTGTCGGCGCCAACAACCTATTCGCCGAAAGCCTCGCCGAAGTTGGATGCGAACCCATCGCGTCAACGTTAGATGCCATCCCAGCGGCGCAAGATGTAGTCACCAGGACGGCGACTTCGAGCGCAAATCAAAAAGGGTCAGTTCCTTGTGAGAACTGACCCCTTGATTCAACTGGTGCGGCTGGCAGGAATCGAACCCACGACCCCTTGGTTCGTAGCCAAGTACTCTATCCAGCTGAGCTACAGCCGCAGCGAGGCGCGACTATACACCGGCAAAACGCCATTCAGCCGAGCGTTGCCGCCTTCCGATAGCTTTCTTCAACGCGTTCGCCGTTGTGCTCTGTTTTGGCGAGTTGAGCCAGCGTGAGCCACGCCATGCGCCGCGACGCGACGGGCAGGTCCGCGTGATTGGCTGCGGTCTCCAGCGGTTCGCGTGCCTTGCCCCACAGCTGCCGTTCGGCCAGCGCCGCGCCCACTGCGTGGGCCACCGAGGCGTCGCGGGGAAATGCCTGGCGCGCGGACTCCAGTCGTGGCAGCCAGTCGACGCCGATGCCGGCAACGGAGCACACCAGCGCATGTGACAGTGCCTGCCGCTCGTCATCAGCACAGGCTTCGATGCGGGCCCATGCCGGGCGCAGCCAGCTTCGTGCGTCTTCCGGTGAACCCAACTTGGCAGCGCGCAAGGCTGCTCGCGAAACCACGAGCGCATCGCGCCGGTCGGCGACGTCGAGTGACACCCAAGTGCGGCGCAACTGATCGATGTCATGCGCAGTGTCGAGGCACTCCATCGCCAGCGAACGCAACAGGCCGAGTCCGGCATCCCTGGACAGGCCCTGGTGCTTGATCAGCAAGCGTGCGGTCTTGAGGCCTTCATGGGGCTGCTTTGCCAACCGTGATGCTTGGAGCCTCAAGCGAAGCGCTTGCGTTCGCCGTGCCACGCCAGCCGGCAAGTCGCCCAGCAAGCTGAGGCTGCGCGGCGCGTCGCGGTCATCGATGGCCCATTCGGCAGCGAGCAATCGCGCACCTTCCTCGGCAGCGCGCGCCGCCGAGTTGCCCTGGGCGCGCTGGAAGACACGCGTCAACAACTCGTCGCGGGCGGCGCGGTCTTGCAAACGGTGCGCGCTGCCCGCAGCGATCAGCAGGCCCAGCGCACTGAACTCTGCATCGTGCTGCAACTCGGGTGTGCCGTCCTGAATGGACAGGGCACGCTGCGCGGCAGCTTTCGAGCGGCTGAACCGTCCGGCGAAATACTGCGCCAGCGCTTCACGCAGCGCGGCCTGGGCGCTGCGCTCACGGCGTGCCACGCGCCACAGCCGGGCGCGCTCGGGCAGGCCCACGAGCGCGTTGACGGCGTCAATCAGCGAGACGAGCGCAAAACAGCTGCCCAACAACAGCAGCAAGAACAAATTGAGCGACATGTCGAAGCGCCATGAGCCACCGTAGATGCTCACCAACCCGTCATTGGCCCCCAGCGTCGACGAGGCCACCACCGCAGCGCCGAACAACAAGATGAACCAGATGACCGCGCGCATGGATGTCCGCTACCGGTCAGCGGCCTGCCGAGACGGCCGTCAGCGCGACCAGCGTGTCGTCCGGTTTGGGCATCGTGACCTGTCGGGCCAGCACGCTGACCTGACGTACAAGATCGCTCGCCAGCATGGTGCGGCGTGAACTGTGGTCGAAATAACGATCCAGAGCCGTCTGCACCACCTGCAGGTCACGCTGCGCGGTATCAAACTGCCGGCTCAGCAAGGCCAGCCGGGCGTTGAGCAGTCGCAGCTTGACGTTTTCGCGGACGAAGAAGGCGTTGTCCGGCGCCAGCAGCATCGCGTCGGGGTGGTCGATGCGGGTGACCCGGATGAGCGATTTCGCCTCTGCCCACACCCGCTCCGAAATCGCCTTCCAGCCGGCATTCCAGTCGGGCCACCACGTGGGCAGCACGGTCGATGCAGCCGCCTCGGGCACCGCCGCCGAAGTGCGTGCCTCGGCGCTGGACAGCAATGGCAATTCGTCGATGAGACGCACGGCCTCGTCGAGCTTGATGCTCAGGCTCGGGATGTCAGGCGCCGCCACCGACTTGACGCGGTCCAGATCACGGGCGATGGCACGGCGCACACCCTCGAGTCGCGGTTGGTCGTAGCGGGTCAGCCGTTCGTCGGCCTGCTTGAGCATGGCCACCAGAGGCTCCGCGCTGCCCGTCAGCGCGGCCTGCTGCATGGCCACGCGCAGCCCGGCATCGATGTCGACGAGCAGGTTCTCGTCTCGCGATCGCGACAGCGAGCGCATCAAGTCTTCAAGTTGCGTACGCTGAATGGCGACTTCGGCCACGCGTGCTTCGAGCAGCGTCACCTTGGCCGCGGCAGCCAGCACGGTGTCTTGCGACTGCTTGGCCAGCAACCGGGATTCGCCGGCTTGCGCTTGCGATTCCTCGATGCGCTGCACCAGTTCTTTTTCGATGACCTTGACGCGCTGGCTGGTCTTCCAGGCGACGGTGAGGCTCACGCCGGCGACCACCGCCAGCATGGCGGCCAGTGCGTACCAGCCACGCACATCGCCGAGGCCTGATGGGGCGAGCTGTGGTGTCTCTGATGCGACGGTCTGGGGCAGCGCTGTCGCTGGATCGATGGGTTGTGCGGCGCTGGAGATGTCGTTCACGATGAAGAAGATTGTAGGGAGGCCACCATGTCAGCCAGCCCGGGGCGCACCAGTCGCACCGATGAAAAGCCGGCACGGCGCGCGGCGCTGGCGATGCGCGGGTGGGTGACCAGCGCACGCGCGCCTGATGGCAGCGCCAGCGGCGGGTCCCGTTGCGCCAGATGGCGTGTCAGGTGTTCGACCGATTCGGAGCTGCTGAACAGCCACAGATGATCGGTGGGTGCCGCCAGCGCCTCGGCCAGAAGCGATCGCGCCGATGTGTTCCAGTCGGGTTCGGTGCGCCGGTAGGCGGCCACGAAGTCCACCGTGGCCCCGTTTTCGCGCAGGGTGTCGGCCAGCCATTCGCGCCCGCCCTCGCCGCGCACGATCTGCACGCTGGCGCCTTGCCAGTCGATCAGCTGCAGCCGCTGCTGCCACAGGGTTTCGGAATCGAACTGAGCACTGTCGGATGCCGGCTCGACGATTTGAGCCGCCGTCAGGCCACCGGCACGCAGCGCTGCCGTGGTGCCCGGCCCGGTCGATCCTGCCCTCACGCCGAGGGGCCAGGCCAGGTCGGCCGGGCGCATGGCAAAGAAGTGCTCCACGGCATTGGCGCTCACGAAAAAAACCAGCCTGCGGGTGCCGAGTTGCTGCCAAGCACTGGCGATCGGCTCGCCATCAAGGGGGCCGCAGATTTGCATCAATGGCAGTGCGACTGCATCCACCCCATGCGCCGCCAGCGACTCGACCCAAGCGGTGGCCTGCGCGACAGGTCGGGTGACGATGACACGCATGGCAGAAGTCCTTGAATGCTGCTGAGGCCGCGGCGGTGCGGGCGAGGTGCCCGCCGGACTCAGAGGCAGGAGAGGTAGGCAGCCGCGCCCGCGTCGCGCAAGGTCGCGGCCGCGCGTTCGCCCAGCGCGCGCGCTTCGGACTCGCTATCGACCCGACCACGCACGGCGGCCCACAGCAGTGGTGCGCTGGCGTCTTCAGGGTGACCCACCGCGGCGCGCAGGCTCAGCTCTCCGTCTTGCCACACCGCGTGAGCGGCCAGCGGCATGCTGCAACTGCCACCCAGCGCGCGCGACACGGCACGTTCGGCGTGGACCGCCAAAAAGGTGGGGGTGTGGATCAGCGCGGTCAGCGTCTGACGCAGTTCGGTGGCATCGCTGCGCACCTCCAGACCGAGTGCGCCCTGTCCGGCACACGGCAGCATCTGATCGGTCGGGAATTCGCTGCGGATGCGTGCAGCCAGCCCGAGCCGCTTGAGGCCCGCAGCGGCCAGCACGATGGCGTGGTATTGGCCTTCATCGAGTTTGCGCAGCCGGGTGTCGAGGTTGCCGCGCAGCGGCTCGATCAGCAGATCCGGACGCAGTGCACGCAGTTGCACCACGCGGCGCAGGCTCGAGGTGCCCACTCGCGCGCCTTGCGGCAGATCGGCCAGCGAGGCGAAGTCGTTCGACACGAAGGCATCGCGCGGGTCTTCTCGCTCCATCACCGCGGCCAGTTCGAAACCCTCGGGCAGGTCCATGGGCACGTCCTTGAGCGAATGCACGGCGAGTTGCGCGCGGCCTTCTTCGAGGGCGGTCTCGAGTTCCTTGACGAACAGACCCTTGCCGCCGACCTTGGACAGCGTGCGGTCGAGAATCTCGTCGCCTCGCGTGGTCATGCCGAGCAGTTGAACTTGCAGCCCGAATCGGTCTTGGAGCAGATCGCGAACATGTTCTGCTTGCCAAAGGGCAAGGCGGCTTTCGCGCGTGGCGATGATGATGTGTGAGGTCATGCAAGATCCTAGCAGGCGCGCGTCTTGCAGCGCCTATGAGAAATCCCCGATCCGGAGACCTGAACGCCATGCCCAAGAAGACCGATCCCGCGTCCGCCGTCGACAGGAACCGCCCGCTGGTCGAGGACATCCGTTTGCTCGGCCGCATCCTGGGCGATGTCATCCGCGAGCAAGAAGGTCAGGATGCGTTCGCGCTGATCGAGCGGGTGCGTCAGCTCTCGGTGGGCTACCGGCTCAAGAGCGATGCACAGGCCGGCCGCGCGCTCGACCGGCTGCTCAAGAACCTGTCCGGCGACCAGACGGTCAGCGTGATCCGCGCTTTCAGCTACTTCTCACACCTCGCGAACATCGCCGAAGACCGCCATCAGGTCCGATTGCGCGAGGTGCGCGAGCGCAGCGGCGAGTTGCAGGTGGGCTCGATCGCCTTGACGTTCGAGCGGCTGGCAGCGGCCGACATCCGCGCGGCGGACATCGCCAGCACGCTGGCCCACGCCTACATCTCGCCCGTGCTCACTGCGCACCCGACCGAGGTGCAGCGCAAGAGCATCCTTGATGCCGAACGCGCGATCGCTGAATTGCTCGAGCACCGCGACGACCTGCACACGCCGCGCGAGCGTGCCGACAACGAGGCGCTGATGCGTGCGCGGGTGATCCAGTTGTGGCAAACGCGCATGTTGCGCACGACCAAGCTCACGGTCGCCGACGAGATCGAAAACGCGCTGAGCTACTACCAGTCGACCTTCCTGCGCCAGGTGCCGCGGCTTTACGGCGAGATCGAAAAGGCGCTCCCCGGCCATCCGATCGCCAGCTTTTTCCGCATGGGCAACTGGATCGGCGGCGACCGCGACGGCAACCCGTTCGTGACCGCCAGCACCTTGCGCATGGCGCTGTCACGGCAAAGCGAGACCGCGCTGCGTTTCTACCTGACCGAAGTCCACCAACTCGGCGCCGAGCTGTCCATTTCGGCCACGCTGATGCCGGTGAGCGCCGAGATGCGCGCGCTGGCCGATGCCTCACCCGACCACAACCCGCACCGCGAGGACGAGCCCTACCGCCGTGCGCTGATCGGCATGTACGCGCGGCTGGCTGCCACACTGCAAGAGTTGACCGGCACCGAGGCGCTGCGCCACGCCGTGCCGCCGCAAAACCCGTACGTCTCAGCCGATCAGTTCCTCGCCGACTTGCAGGTGATCGAGGCTTCGCTCAACGCCCACCACGCCCGTGCCCTGGCCGCACCGAGGCTGCATCCCTTGATGCGCGCGGTGCGCGTGTTCGGCTTCCATCTCGCCACTGTTGACTTGCGGCAAAGCTCCGACAAGCACGAGGCGGTGCTCGCCGAGTTGATGCGCACCTCGCGCATCGAGGCCGACTACAGCGCGCTCGACGAGCCGGCGCGCTGTGCGCTGCTGCTGCGTTTGCTTGATGACGCGCGGCCGCTGAGGGTGCGCGCGGCGGGCTACAGCGAGCTGGCGGTCGGCGAGCTCGAGGTGTTCGAAACCGCCTTGCTCATGCGTGAGCGCTACGGCGCCCAGGCGCTGCGCCACTGCATCATTTCGCACACCGAAGAGGCGAGCGACCTGCTCGAGGTGCTGCTGCTGATGAAGGAAACCGGGCTGATGCGAGGCACGCTGCACGACGGTGCGGTGATCGACATGATCGTGGTGCCTCTGTTCGAGACCATCGGTGACCTGCGCCGCGCCGAGCCCATCATGCGCACCTTCTACGCCATGGCGGGCATCGCCGATCTGGTCAAGCGCTCGAAGACCGGCGACTTCGCCGAGCAGGACATCATGCTGGGCTACAGCGACAGCAACAAGGACGGCGGCACCTTCACCAGCAATTGGGAGCTGTACCGTGCCGAGATCGCCTTGGTCGAGCTGTTTGCCGCACTGGGCCGCGAACACGGCATCACCCTGCGGCTGTTCCATGGCCGCGGCGGCACCGTGGGACGCGGCGGCGGCCCCAGCTACCAGGCCATCCTGGCGCAGCCTCCCGGCACGGTGAACGGGCAGATCCGTCTGACCGAGCAAGGCGAGGTGATCGCTTCGAAATACGCGCACCCGGAGATCGGCCGGCGCCACCTCGAAACCCTGATCGCAGCCACGCTCGAAGCGACCTTGCTGCACTCGGGCAAGGGCGGCCGCATGGGCGCGCCCAAGACCTTCCTTGAAGCGGCCGAGGCCATCAGTGCGGCCAGTTACGCGGCCTATCGCAAGCTGGTCTACGAGACGCCGGGCTTCACCGAGTACTTCTTCAGTGCCACGCCGATCCGCGAGATCGCGGGCCTCAACATCGGCTCGCGTCCGGCCTCGCGCAAGGCGACGCAGGCGATCGAGGATCTGCGCGCAATCCCCTGGGGCTTCAGCTGGGGGCAGTGCCGCGTGGGGCTGACGGGCTGGTGCGGCTTCGGTTCGGCGATCGAGGTGTTTCTGACGTCCGACGAGGCCACGCGCGCGCAGCGATTGGCGCTGCTGCAGCGCATGCACCGGCAGTGGCCGTTCTTCCAGACGCTGCTGTCCAATCTCGACATGGTCATCGCCAAGAGCGACCTGGCCATCGCCGCGCGCTACGCAGAACTGGTCGAAGACAAGAAGCTGGGCAAGCGCATCTTTGGACTGATCGGCGCTGAGTGGATGCGGACCAACGACGCCCTCACGCTGATCACCGGCAACGCCGACCGGTTGGCCGCCAACAAGTCACTGGCACGCTCGATCCAGCATCGGTTCCCCTACCTGGACCCGCTCAATCACCTGCAAGTCGAGCTGATGCGCCGGCACCGGCAGCGCCACGAAGGCGACCCCGGCCTCGAGCGCTTGCAGCGCGGCATCCACCTGTCGATCAACGGGGTGGCCGCGGGCCTTCGCAACACCGGCTGAGCGGCTGCGCGGCGCGCGTCGGGGTTACAGGCCGCTGGCCTCGATTGCCTCGCGCACGGCAGCCATCTGGCGGCGCGACACCACCAGCCACTCGTCGACCGGCGCCACGCACACCGCCCAAGGCTCGCCCTGCCCTGGTTCGTCGTCGTCTGCCATCGCCCGGCGTTCGAGAGCCCGCACCGCCGAGCGGGCGACGAGTGCGTTGCGGTGCACGCGCATGAAGCGAGCGCCCAGGCGCTGCTCCAGGTCGCTCAAAGCGTCGTCAAGCACGTGGGTGTGGGCGGCAGTGCGCAGCGTGACGTACTTCAGCTCCGCCTTGAGGTACAGCACCTCGGCCACCGGGACGCGGATCACGCGGCCGCGCTCGCTGACCACCAGCACGGGTTCTTCGGCAGTGGCGGGTTCTGCCGCTTGCGGTGCCGATCGTGCGAGCAGGGCGGACACGCGGGCCAGCGATTGACGCAGGCGGTCGAGCCGAACGGGTTTGGTGAGGTAATCGGCCGCTTCAAGGTCAAAGGCCTTGACGGCATGATCGGCGTGGGCAGTCACGAACACCACTGCCGGCGGCCTGGGCCATCGACGCAGTTCTTCGGCCAGTTGGAGGCCGTCGCGTCCCGGCATGTGTATGTCGAGCAGCACCAAATCGCAGGCCCGCGGTTCGGCGCAGGCGACGGCATCCGGACCCTGCCCGTGCTGTTGTAGCCACACCATCGCCTGCGCTGCGTTGATCGCTTCGCCCACCACGGTGGCGCGCGGCTCGGTGCTGGCATCAACCAGTGCGCGTAGGCGCAACCGCGCCAGGTCTTCGTCGTCCACGACGAGGATGCGCAGGGGCTCGGGGTTCGGGTTCACGACGGCACCCAGATCTGCACCCGGAACTGGTCGCCATCGCGTCGCGCATCGAGTTGCGCTGCCACGTCGTGCATCAGGCGCAAGCGCTCCTTGACGTTGGCCAGCGCCATGCCGTGGCCAGGCTGTGAAGCGGCTCCCGTCACGCTGTTGACGATCGAGATCCGCACGCGGCCACCTTTGAGCCGCGTGCTGATGAGGATGTCGCCGCCGTCAGGCGCGGGCTCGACACCGTGGCGCACCGCGTTCTCGACGAGTGGTTGCAGCAGCAGCGGTGGAACGCGCGCCGCGTCTGCGCCCGGATCGAGATCCCAGCTCACCCGCAGCCGGCCGCCGAAGCGGATTTGTTCGATGGCCAGATAGCGTTGCGCGAGCGCAACCTCATCGGCCAGACGCACCTCGCTGTCGGTGTCTGCCAGTGCGACTCGAAACAGCTCGGCAAGGTCCTCGAGAACCGATTCGGCACGCTGGGGATCGAGCCGCACCAGCGCCAGTGCCGAATTCAGCGTGTTGAACAGGAAGTGCGGTCGAATGCGCGACTGCAGTTCGACGAGCCGCGCGGCCGTGTCAGCCGGGGTGCGCGCCAGCGCTTGCATGTGGAGCCACTGGAACACCACCAACGCCAGCGCGCCACCGGTCATGGCCGTGGCCAGCGGGCTCAGCTGTTCGAGCCCCAGCGGACTGGCCTGCAAAGCCAGCGCCCGGCCGGCCAGTGCACAAACCGCACCCAGCGTTGCAGTCAGCGCGGCCTGAGCCGGCACGGGCAGGCGGGCCAGCGACCGCTTCATCAGGCAACTGGCGATCAGCCAGGCGAGCATGGCCGGCAGTGCGATCGCTGTGCCGAGCGCGAACTGCAGCGCCCAGATGCCTGCAGTGCGCGCGGTGAACAGGATTCCCACCGCCAGCACCGCATGGACGAACAGCGTGGCGCGCAGCACCACGCCGACGTGGCACACATCGAACACCTGGTGATGTAAGTCGCCTTGGCCCGCTGCGCGCGGCATTTCGAGCGTGCTCATGGCGAAGCTGCTGGCGGCGTGCCGTGACTCGGCCTCGGCGGGAGCCGAAGCAGGCGCAGGGACGTCGTGCCGGGGCAGGTTCATCGGGTGGCGGGGAGGGGCGTCGATAGAATCAGCGGCGCTGCGTCGCATTGTCTACAACTCCCGCCACAACACCGTCGACGGCGCCCTCGCCGATCGCCGCGAGCCCATGTCTGCACCGTCTACCGGCCCCGCCACAGGCCCATCGTCCAACCAGCTCGACAAGAAATCCGAGGCCTGGTCGGCGCTTTTCTCCGAGCCCATGAGCGAGCTCGTCAAGCGCTACACCGCGAGCGTGTTCTTCGACCAGCGCCTGTGGCGAGCCGACATTGCCGGCTCGCTCGCGCACGCCGAGATGCTGTGCGCGCAGGGCATCATCAGCACTGACGACGCCGCCAGCATCGAGCGGGGCATGGCGCAGATCACTCAGGACATCGAGGCCGGGCGCTTCGAATGGAAGCTCGATCTCGAAGACGTGCACCTCAACATCGAGGCGCGCCTGACGCAACTCGTGGGCGATGCCGGCAAGCGGCTGCACACCGGGCGCTCGCGCAACGACCAGGTGGCCACCGATGTGCGGCTGTGGCTGCGCGACGAGATCGACACCATCTTGCCGCTGCTGGGTGCCATGCAAAGTGCGCTGGTGGATGTGGCCGACAAGAACGTCGAGACCATCTTGCCTGGCTTCACCCACATGCAAGTGGCTCAGCCGGTGAGCTTCGGGCACCACATGCTGGCCTACGTGGAAATGTTTGCGCGTGACGCTGAACGGCTGGTCGATCTGCGCCGCCGCGTCAACCGCCTGCCGCTGGGTGCGGCCGCCCTGGCCGGCACGAGCTACCCGCTGGACCGTGAGCGCGTGGCGCGCACGCTGGGATTCGACGGCGTGTGCCAGAACAGCCTCGATGCGGTGAGCGACCGCGACTTCGCGCTCGAATTCAGCGCCTTCGCCTCGATCACGATGGTGCACATCTCGCGTCTGGCCGAAGAACTGGTGCTGTGGATGAGCCAGAACTTCGGCTTCATCGATCTGGCCGATCGCTACTGCACCGGCTCATCGATCATGCCGCAAAAGCGCAACCCGGACGTGGCCGAACTGGCCCGCGGCAAGAGCGGCCGCGTGGTCGGCCACCTGATGGGCCTGATCACGCTGATGAAGAGCCAGCCGCTGACCTACAACAAGGACAACCAGGAAGACAAGGAGCCGTTGTTCGACACGGTGGACACGGTGCGCGACACACTGCGCATCATGGCCGAGATGGTCGCCGGCATCATCGTCAAGCCCGAGGCGATGGAGCGCGCGGCGCTCAAGGGCTACGCCACCGCGACTGATCTGGCCGACTATCTGGTCAAGAAGGGGGTGCCGTTTCGCGATGCCCACGAGACGGTGGCGCACGCCGTCAAGACCGCGATCGGCCAGGGCGTGGATTTGAGCGAACTGTCGCTCGACACGCTGCAAGGCTTCCACCCCGGCATCGACGCATCGGTGCACGAGGTGCTCACGCTGCGCGGCTCGCTCAACGCGCGCAACGTGCTGGGTGGAACCGCGCCGGCGCAGGTGCGCCTGCAGATCGCCCGTCACCGCGCCCGCCTGGGCTGAAGCTCCAGGCGGCACGCGGCGCTCACAGCGCGCTGCCGTCGTCCTTCGCGATACGGATCAGCCGCTTGCCGAGGTTGTCGCCGCGGTACAGCCCCGCGATCGAGTCAGGCGCCTGGTCCAGCCCTTCGAGCACGTCCTCGAGGTAGCAAAGCTGCCCGGAAGCAATCCACTCGCCGAGTTGCTTGAGCGCTTCAGGGTAGCGCGCCACATGATCAAAGATCAGGAAGCCTTGCATGCGTGCGCGCTTGACCAGGATGTAGCGCTCGACCCGCGGACCCAGTGGCACCGGATCCCAGCTGGATACCGAGGCCGTGCCGCAGATCACTACGCGCGCGCCCACCGCCAGTTGCTTGAGCACCGCGTCGCTGATGGCGCCGCCGGTGTTGTCGTAATAGATGTCGATGCCCTTCGGGCAGGCGGCCGCCAGTTGTGCGTCCAGGTCGGCTGTGCGGTAGTCGATGGCCACTTCGTAGCCGAAGGCGTCGCGGCACAGCTTGACCTTGTCGGGCCCGCCGGTGATGCCCACGGTGCGGCAACCGTGAATGTTGGCGATCTGCCCCACGGACGAACCCACCGCACCGGCGGCTGTGGACACCACCACCGTTTCGCCCGGCTTGGGCTGGCCGATGTCGAGCAGGGCGAAGTAGGCAGTCAGGCCGTTGATGCCGAGCACACCCAGCGCGGTCGAGATCGGTGCGCCGTCGGCCGGCACCTTGCGCTGGATCGTCGCCGCGTCGACCACCGCATGGTCCTGCCAGCCGAACAACCCGGTCACGTACTCGCCCGCGGCGTAATCGGGGTGCTTCGACGCCAGCACACGGCCCACCGCGAAGCTGCGCATCACACCCCCGATGGGCACGGGCTCCGAGTAGTTCGCCACCGCGCCCACCCAGCCGCGCATCGCCGGCTCGACCGACAGGTAGATGTTGCGCACCAGCACCTGGCCGTCGCCCGGCTCGGGCATGGGCGCCTCGACGACCTGGAAGTTTTCGGCTTGCGGGATGCCGCTCGGGCGGGACTTGAGCTGGACTTGTCGGTTCATGGCGGTCAGGCGGGACGACCCGCAGCGTCGATGGGGCCAACAGTGTATGCACAGCCCCCGCACGCCGATCGGGGTCAACATCCGGGCGATAACATCCTTCGAACCCCACCCATTCAGGAGCATTCAGCATGGCCATGGACGTTGTCGATTACGAGATCAAGGGTTCCGAAATGCAGTTCGTCGAGGTCGAGCTCGACCCCGGCGAGGCGGCGGTGGGGGAGGCCGGCAGCATGATGTTCATGGACGCCGGCATCTCGATGGACACGGTGTTTGGCGATGGCTCGGCGAGCACCGGCGGGCTGTTCGGCAAGCTGCTCGGCGCTGGCAAGCGGCTGATCACCGGCGAGTCGCTGTTCACGACCGTGTTCACCAACCAGGGCCACACCAAGCTGCGCATCGCGTTTGCGGCGCCTTATCCCGGCAAGATCCTGCCGATGGATCTGCGCCAGCGTGGCGGCACCCTGATCTGCCAGAAGGACGCCTTCCTGTGCGCCGCCAAGGGCGTTTCCCTGGGCATGTATTTGCAGCAGAAGATGTCGACCGGATTTTTCGGTGGCGAGGGCTTCATCATGCAAAAGCTCGAAGGCGACGGGCTGGCTTTCGTGCACGCGGGCGGAACGGTGGTCAAGCGCGAACTTCAGCCCGGCCAGACGCTGCTCATCGACACGGGCTGCGTGGTTGCCTTCACGCCCAACATCAATTTCGAGATCCAGTACGTCGGCAAGATCAAGACGGCGCTGTTCGGCGGCGAGGGGTTGTTCTTCGCCAAGGTGACCGGCCCGGGCACGGTGTGGCTGCAAAGCCTGCCGTTCTCGCGTCTGGCCTCACGCATCTTTGCAGCGGCTCCGCAGCGCGGCGGCTCGCGCGAGGAAGGCTCGCTGCTGGGTGCCGGCGTGCTGGGCGGTGGCCTGCTGGGCGGGGTGTTCGGGGGCGATGACGATTGATGCCGCATGAGCCCGTTGCTTGACGCTTTCTGGCGCGCTGCGGCTTATTGCCTGCTCCCGCGCGTCATCGTCCTGTCTGCGTTGCCTTTGGTGCTGATGGGGCTGGCGGCGGCTGGCGTGGGCTACTGGTTGTGGTCTCCGATGGTGGAGGCGGTGCGTTCGGGTCTCGATTCGACTGCGGGCGTGTCGACGCTGCTGGCCTGGTTCGAAGGCCTCGGCCTGGCGGGTCTGAAGGCTGCGCTCGCGCCACTGTTGGTGGTGCTGGTCGTCACGCCGGTGGTGGTAGTGGTGTCACTGCTGGTGGTCGCGGCCCTGATGACGCCGGCGATGACTTCGCTGGTCGCCGGGCGGAGGTTTCCGGCGCTCGAGCGCCGTCACGGCGGATCGGCCTGGGCTGGCGCCTTGGTTGCCTTGCTGGCCACGCTGGTCGCGGTACTGGCCTTGCTGCTGTCGATTCCGCTGTGGTTCATCCCGCCGCTCGTTCTCATCGTGCCGCCGCTCATCTGGGGCTGGCTGACCTGCCAGGTCATGACCTATGACGTGCTCGCCGAGCACGCCAGCCGCGACGAACGGCTGGAACTCGCCCGACGCCACCGCGGGGCCTTCCTCGCCATGGGCGTGCTCACCGGGTACCTGGGTGCTGCGCCATCGGTGGTGTGGGCTTCTGGAGCCGTATTCGTGACGTTGGCGCCGGTGCTGCTGCCGTTGGCGGTGTGGATTTACACGCTGGTGTTCGCGTTCTCGGCGCTGTGGTTTTCGCACTTCGCGCTCCAGGCCCTGAGCGAACTGCGCGCCGAGCGCGAAACCGTCGTCGTCGCGCCCCCATCTCCCTTCAACCCCATGGGCTCGTTTGGCGGCTGGCCGCTGCCACCGGCCTGATCGCAACACCATGGCATTCGGACTCATCATCGTTGGCGACGAAATCCTCTCGGGTAAGCGCGCTGACAAGCACCTGTCCCGCGTGATCGAACTGCTGGCCGCACGCGGCCTCGCGCTCGACTGGGCTCGCTTCGTGGGCGACGATCCGCCTCGCATCACAGTCGACTTGAAGGACGCGTTCGCGAGCGGCGATGTCGTGTTCTCGTGCGGCGGTATCGGCGCGACGCCTGACGACCACACGCGTCAATGCGCTGCCGACGCGCTGGGTCGGCCGCTGCAATCGCATCCGCAAGCGTGCGAGTTGATCCTCGAGCGCATGCGCGACGTGGCCGCTGAACAGGATCTGCCCTTCGAGCCCGAGCGGGTCGACAACCTGCATCGCTTGCAGATGGGACGCTTTCCGCAGGGCGCCGGGATCATCCCCAACCCCTACAACAAGATTCCCGGGTTCTTCGTGGGCAGCGTGTACTTCGTGCCCGGCTTTCCGGTGATGGCGTGGCCGATGATCGAATGGGTGTTGGACCACCACTGCGCCCAATTGCACCGCGCGGCCCCTCAGGTCGAGCGCTCGGTGATCGTCAAAGGCACGATGGAGTCGCTGCTGACGCCTTTGATGGTGGCCATCGAAGCGCAGCACGCCGGGGTGCGGGTGTTCAGCCTGCCCAGCGTAGACCACCCCGAGTGGGGTGCGCACATTGAACTGGGGGTCAAGGGTGAGTGTGCTGCCGTCGAGCCGGCTTACCTGGGCCTCGTTCGGGGCCTGAAAAACCTCGGAGTCCATTTGGGCCCCGAGTTGGTGCGCTGACGCCGCACCCATCGCACCGAGCTCATGCGTTGCGGGGGCTCAAGTACCCTGTACAACCGTCCTGTGCACGGTAACGATGCGCTCGCCAGCAGGAGCTCTCGATAGACCGTTCCGGGCACGCTTTCTGCTACATTCCCCTGCGCATTTTTGGGGCGCCCCCTCGGGCGCTTCTTCCTCACACCCATTTAGCTTCCAGCTAGGAGATTCCTGATGGCCAAGACCGTTGCCGACGTGATCAAGATGGTGAAGGACAACGAAATCAAGTTCGTTGATTTCCGTTTCACTGACACCCGCGGCAAAGAACAGCACGTCACCGTGCCCGTGTCCCACTTCGACGAAGACAAGTTCTCGTCAGGTCATGCCTTCGACGGTTCGTCGATCGCCGGCTGGAAGGGCATTGAAGCGTCGGACATGCAACTCATGCCTGACCCCAACACCGCCAACATCGACCCCTTCTTCGAAGAGCCGACGCTGATCCTCACCTGCGACGTGGTCGAGCCGGGTGACGGCAAGCCCTACGAGCGCGATCCGCGTTCGCTGGCCAAGCGCGCAGAGGCCTACATGAAGGCCTCCGGCCTGGGCGACACCGCTTACTTCGGCCCTGAGCCCGAGTTCTTCGTGTTCGACAACGTTCGCTGGGGCAACGACATGTCGGGCTGCTTCTCGAAGATCGAGGCGGAAGAAGCTGCCTGGAATACCGGAAAGGAATACGAGCACGGCAACACCGGTCACCGTCCTTCGGTCAAGGGTGGCTACTTCCCAGTGCCGCCGGTCGACAGCGCTCAGGACATGCGCTCCGAGATGTGCCTGGTGCTCGAGTCGCTGGGCATCCCGGTTGAAGTGCACCACCACGAAGTGGCCAACGCCGGCCAGATGGAAATCGGCACCAAGTTCAGCACGCTGATCCAGCGCGCCGACTGGATCCAGTTGCAAAAGTACGTGATCCACAACGTGGCTCACTCGTACGGCAAGACGGCCACCTTCATGCCCAAGCCCATCGTTGGCGACAACGGCTCGGGCATGCACGTTCACCAGTCGGTCTGGAAAGACGGCAAGAACCTGTTTGCCGGTGACGGCTACGCCGGCCTGAGCGAATACGCCCTGTACTACATCGGCGGCATCATCAAGCACGCTCGCGCGCTCAATGCCATCACGAATCCGGGCACCAACAGCTACAAGCGCCTGGTGCCGGGCTTCGAAGCGCCGGTCAAGCTGGCCTACTCGGCCAAGAACCGCTCGGCTTCGATCCGCATTCCGTATGTGGGCAACCCCAAGGGTCGCCGCATCGAAGCGCGTTTCCCTGATCCACTGATGAACCCGTACCTCGGCTTCTCGGCACTGCTGATGGCCGGTCTGGACGGCGTGGAAAACAAGATCCATCCGGGCGAAGCCGCCACGAAGGATCTGTACCACCTGCCTCCGGAAGAAGACAAGCTGATCCCGACCGTGTGCCACAGCCTCGACCAGGCGCTGGAGTACCTCGACAAGGATCGCGCGTTCCTGACCAAGGGCGGCGTGTTCACCGATGCCTACATCGATGCTTACATCGAACTCAAGATGCAGGAAGTCACCCGCTTCCGCATGGCGACCCACCCGGTCGAGTTCGACATGTACTACAGCCTCTGAAGCCTCAGGGGTCTGACTGAAGGGGACGGCTTTTGCCGTCCCTTTTTCATTCTTCCCGTCATGTTGCATGGCCGACAATCCATCTCAAGCGGCAGCCCTGTGGGCATCACCCCGACGCGGGCTGCTGGCGCATCAGAGACAAGAGGCCACCAGATGAAGACTTGCAACGTCGCTCGGATCGGATGCTGGCTGGGTGCCATCAGCGCGCTGTTATCGGCCGTGCCCGCCCGCGCAGAGGGCGACTCGCCGCTGTACCGCTGCCCCGGTGATCTGTACACGAACTCACTCAGCGCCAAGGAGGCGCAGGACAAGGGTTGTCGCACGCTTGAAGGATCGCCGATCACCATCATTGCGCCGCCGAAGCGGGCGCAGGCCGCGGCATCCAAACAGTCTCCGTCTGACAACCGCATCGATCCCGCCGTTCAAAAGGCGCGTGACAGCGATGCACGGCGAATTCTTGAGGGCGAACTGCGGCGTGACGAGGAGCGATTGGCCGAGTTGCGCAAGGAGTACAACGCCGGCGAGCCGGAGCGACGTGGCGATGAGCGCAACTACCAGAAGTACCTCGACCGCACCGCCGAGCTGAAAGCGTCCATCGCCCGCAAGGAAGGCGACATCGCGGCCATCAAGCGCGAGTTGGTCAAGGTGGCTCCGTGACTGCGCGGCGCTTGCCACTGCCGAGTTTCTTTGCCGAGCCTTGATGTCTGAGAACACCCCATCGCCGTACGCGGCCTTTGACCATTTGGCCACTTTGGTGGCCGTTGTGCAGCCCGACGGGCGATGCGTATTCGCCAACGCAGCCTTCGGGGATGTGCTGGGTTGGTCGAGCCGAAGCCGCATGCGCGATTCGCTCTACGACTGGTTCATCGATGCGCAGCCCGTGCGCGACACGGTGGCCGCTGTACTGCGCAACGACTTCTCGTCGAGCCGCTTCGACGCCTTGCTGCGCCGGCCCGTGCTCACCAACGCCGACACCTTGCCGGTGCACGTCATCGTCAACCAGATGGAAGGCACGACCGATGTGCTGATCGAACTGGTCGAGATCGAGCAGCAGACGCGGCAGGCCCGCGAAGAGCGTGCACTCGGTCAGGCGCGTGCCACCAAAGAGCTGATCCGCAACCTGGCACACGAGATCAAGAATCCGCTGGGCGGCATCCGCGGCGCAGCGCAGTTGCTCGAGATGGAGCTCGAGTCGCGCACGCTCACCGAGTACACGCAGGTGATCATCCAGGAGGCCGACCGGCTGCAAGCGCTGGTCGACCGCCTGCTGGCGCCGCATCGCAAGCCCCATGTCGTGAGCGACGTCAATGTGCACGAGGTCTGTGAGCGCGTACGCTCGCTGATCCTGGCTGAATTTCCTCGGGGGTTGTGTGTCGAGCGCGACTACGACACCTCGATTCCCGACTTTCGTGGCGACCGCGAGCAACTCATCCAGGCGGTGCTCAACATCGCTCACAACGCCGCGCAGGCGCTGGCCGAGCGCATCTTGGGTGGCGATGCACAGATCACGCTGCGCACGCGCATTGCTCGCCAGGTCACGCTGGGCAAGCAGCGCTATCGACTGGCACTGGAATTGCAGGTAGAGGACAACGGTCCCGGAATTCCGGAATCGATACGTGACCGAATCTTTTACCCGTTGGTGTCGGGGCGAGATAGCGGGTCGGGGCTGGGGTTGACGCTGGCGCAAACCTTTGTGCAGCAGCACCACGGAACGGTTGAATGCGAGAGCGAGCCCGGAAAGACCCGGTTCAAGATCTTGATTCCGCTGCCCTGATCGGCTGTTGCCACCGGCTTTGACCGGGGTTTCCCTTTCGAGAGGCAGTGCATGAAACCCATCTGGATTGTTGACGACGACCAGTCCATCCGCTTCGTGCTCGAGAAGGCTCTGGCCCGCGAGGGTCTGGCCGTGCGCAGCTTCACCAATCCGCGCGATGTGCTTGCCGCGCTGGACGACGACGTGCCGCAGGTGCTGGTGTCCGACATCCGCATGCCAGGCGGCTCGGGCATCGATTTGCTGGCCAAGGTCAAGCAAAGCCACCCGCAGATGCAGGTCATCATCATGACCGCCTACTCCGACCTCGACAGCGCAGTCAGCGCCTTCCAGGGCGGCGCGTTCGAGTACCTGCCCAAGCCGTTCGATGTGCCCAAGGCGGTTGAGTTGATCCGCCGCGCGCTCGACGAGTGCCTGCGCGAATCGGTGCTCGACGAGCGGTTGGCCGAGGTGCCCGAGATGCTCGGCCAGGCCCCCGCCATGCAGGATGTGTTTCGAGCCATCGGGCGCTTGAGCCAGAGCATTGTCACCGTGCTGATCACGGGCGAGTCGGGCTCGGGCAAGGAACTGGTCGCCCACGCGCTGCACAAGCACAGCCCTCGCGCCAGCGGGCCGTTCGTCGCCATCAACACCGCAGCCATTCCGAAAGACCTGCTGGAGAGCGAGCTGTTCGGTCACGAGCGCGGTGCTTTCACCGGCGCGCAGACCACGCGGCGCGGGCGCTTCGAGCAAGCCGATGGCGGGACGCTCTTTCTCGACGAGATCGGCGACATGCCGTTCGATCTGCAAACGCGGTTGCTGCGCGTGCTCAGCGACGGACAGTTCTACCGCGTGGGCGGACACAGCCCGATGCGCAGCAACGTTCGCGTGATCGCTGCGACCCACCAGAACCTCGAGGACCGCGTCAAGCAAGGCGTCTTCCGTGAAGACCTGTTCCACCGCCTCAACGTGATCCGCCTGCGCCTGCCCGCGCTGCGCGAGCGCCAGGAAGACGTTCCCGCGCTGGCGCGGTTTTTCCTGCAGAAAAGCGCGAAGGAGCTCGGCGTTGAGGCCAAGCGCATCACCGACGCCGCGCTGGCTCGCATGACGCACTTCGACTTCCCGGGCAACGTGCGCCAGCTCGAAAACATCTGCCACTGGCTGACCGTGATGGCGCCGGCGCAAACGATCGAGGCCAAGGACCTGCCGCCCGAGTTGCAATCAATCTCGACCCCGCCGGCCGCGCCCGTGGCCGTGGTGGCGCATGCGGCGGTTGATTCATCGATCGCTGAGGTGCCGGAACTCGCCGTGCCTTCGGGTTCCTCAGCGCTGTTGTCAGACCACGTGGCCGATGTGCCGCCCGTGTCTGCGCCGGCGACGGTCTCGTCCGCCGGCTGGCTGGCCGATCTGGAAACCGAATCGCGCCGTTTGCTGCAAGCCGGCGAGCCGGGCGTGTGGGACACGCTCACGCGTCAGTTCGAAGCCCAGCTCATCCACACGGCGCTCGACATCACGCGCGGGCGGCGCATCGAGGCCGCGCAAAAGCTCGGCATCGGTCGCAACACCATCACCCGCAAGATCCAGGAGCTCGGGCTCGACGACTGAGCCAGCGCGCTGGTGACCTCGCTCAGTCGTTGAGCGTGACCATCACCGGCGCGTGATCGCTGGGCCGCTCATGCTTGCGCGGCAGCTTGTCGATCGTGCACGCGCTCACCGCAGGCTTGAGCGCATCGCTCACCAGGATGTGGTCGATGCGCAGCCCCTGGTTCTTGCGAAACGCCAGGTTGCGGTAATCCCACCAGCTCCAGGTGCGTGGCGCCTGCTCGAACAACCGGTATGCGTCGTGCATGCCGAGTGACAGAAGCCGCTGGAAGTGCGCGCGCTCTTGCGGCGTGCACAGCACCTGACCGGCCCAGGCCACCGGGTCGTGCACGTCGCGGTCTTCGGGCGCGATGTTGAAGTCGCCCACCAGCACCAGCCGGCGATTGGCTTGCAGCTCATCGGCGATCCAGGTCTGCAGCGCTTCCAGCCAGGCCAGCTTGTACTGAAACTTGTCGCTGTCGACCGACTGCCCGTTGGGAAAGTACGCGCCGATCACCCGCGTGTCTCCCAGCGTGGCGGCGATCACCCGCGATTGCTCGTCCATGAAGCCGGGGATGTTCTTCACCACCGCCTCGGCGGCCGGTGCGCCCGCGGGCGTCAGCAACGCCACGCCGTTGTAGGTCTTCTGTCCGAACCACTGTGCTGCGTACCCCGCTTCGGCCAGCGCCGCGTGCGGAAACTTGTCGTCGGTGAGCTTGGTTTCCTGCAGGCACAGTGCGTCGGGCCGATGCTCGCCCAGCCAGTCGATCACCTGCGGCAGCCGCACGGCGAGGGAGTTGACGTTCCAAGTGGCAATTCGCATGGTCATTTCGCTGCGTCAGTTGATGAACTTCGACACGCTGAGGATCGTGCGGTACACGCCCCAAGCCAGGGGTAGGCCGACGGCCGTCCACGCGAGGACGACCCACACGGTCGGGGTGGCTTGGGCAGGCTGGCTGCCCGCGCCGGCTTCGGCGGCTGCTGCGCGTTCGTGGGCGAGCCGGCGTTCTTCGGCCAGTTCGGCATCGGTCATGAAGTGCTTGGCGTCGAGGGGACGGATCAGCAGGTTGCTGATGAGGCCCACCATCAGCATGCCCACCAGGATGTACATCGTCTGGTTGTAGACCTGCTCGCGCGGCAGGCCCAGGCCGAGCTGGTAGTCGCGCATGTAGTTCACGACCACCGGCCCGAGCACGCCGGCCGTGGCCCAGGCGGTGAGCAGCCGCCCGTGGATGGCGCCCACCATCTGCGTGCCGAACAGGTCGGCCAGGTACGCCGGCACGGTGGCAAAGCCGCCGCCGTACATGCTCAGGATGATGCACAAGGCGCCCACGAAAGCCAGCTTGCTGCCCGCCGCGGCTGAGGTGGGCACGCTGGCGTACAGCAACCCGCCCAGCACGAAGAACACCACGTAGGTTGTCTTGCGCCCGAGCTTGTCGGACAGGCTGGCCCAGAAGAAGCGCCCGCCGATGTTGAACAGGCTGAGCAGCGCGGTGAAGCCTGCTGCCACGCCGGCGATGGCGGTGAGCTCGGTCTTGTCGAGCTCGCCGAACTTCTTGGTCAGACCGATCAGGCTGCCGCCGAACACCTCTTGCAGCATCGGGCTGGCCATGCCGATCACGCCGATTCCGGCCGACACGTTCATGCACAGCACCACCCACACCAGCCAGAACTGCGGAATGCCCCAGACCTTGCGCACGTGCACATGGCGCTGGGTGATCATGGCGTCGTGCGCCTGTGCCGGCGGTGGCGTCCAGCCGGCGGGCTTCCAACCTGATGCCGGGATGCGGTACGACAGCGCCCCGCCCATCATGAAGACGAAGTAGATCGCCGCCATCACCACGAAGGTGGGCGCCACGCCCATCTGCTCGGGTGTGGCAAAGGCCTTCATGAGCTCGGCCGCGAGCGGCGAGCCGATCATGGCGCCGCCGCCGAAGCCCATGATCGCCATGCCGGTGGCCATGCCGCGACGGTCAGGAAACCACTTGATGAGCGTGCTGACCGGCGAGATGTAGCCCAGCCCCAGCCCGATGCCGCCGATCACGCCCGAGCCCAGCAGCATCATCCAGAACTGGTGCTGTTGCACGCCGAGTGCCGAGATCAGCATGCCGCCGCACCAGCACACGGCGCTGACCACGCCGGCCTTGCGCGGGCCCACCCGTTCGAGCCAGCCGCCCCACAGCGCGGCCGAGCTGCCCAGCAGCACGAAGAACAGCGTGTACATCCAACCCAGCGTCGAGATCTTCCAATCGCAGTTGCTGATGAACAGCTCCTGCCAGAAGCCGACCTCGGGGCCGCACTTGAGGGCTTCCTTGATGCCCAGCGCCTTGGACAGCGGCAGCCAGAACACCGAAAAGCCATACGCCATGCCGATGCACAGATGGATGGCCAGCGCGGCCGGCGGCACCAGCCAGCGGTTGAAGCCGGGCGGGGCGATGGTGCGCTCCTTCGCCAGGAAGCTGTGGCTGCTGGACCGTCCAGCGTCGGGGGTGGGAACCTGGGCCATCGAGACTCCGATCAGTGATTGCACCGCTGGCGGCTGGCCAGCTCGCGCGTGAGGGAGCCGCATTCTCTTCGGTGTCGAGCCCGGCGCGGGCACACGGTGTGGGCTGGCGTCCACACCGCCGCATCGTGCTTCAGGTGGTGCCTGAGTTCCGCGCTCGCAGCCGCACCGGCATCGCGCTGGGCATCATGGTGAAAGCCATCACTTCGCGGATCGCATCGCGATCGGAGGCGAGTTCCATCGTGAAGTTGCGGCACAGCATGGACAGCACCAGCCGTATCTCCACGCCGGCGAGCTGGCGACCGGGGCACACGCGCGGGCCCGCGCCGAACTGCACATAGGCGCGGCTGTCGTGGGCCAGCGCCGGGTCGCGCGCGTCGGTCCAGCGCTCCGGCAGGTAGGCATCGGCCTGACCGAAGCGCTGTTCGTCGAGCATGGCCGGGCGCAACACGAAAAACACGGGCGTGCCCTGCGGCAGGGCCACGCCGCCGAGCACCTTGTCGGCGAGCGTTTCCGAGAAGATCAAGGGCACGATGGGCTTGAGCCGGGTGGCCTCGGTGGCGAGCGCCTCGAAGGCATCAAGCCGCTTCACGTCGTCGTACTGCGGGCACACGCGGGACTGGCCCATCAGCGCGGCGGCTTCGTCGTGCAACCGGGCTTGCAGCGCGGGCTCTGCCGACACGAAGTACATCGTCCAGGACAGCGTGTGCGCGGTGGTGTCTTCGCCGGCCATCAGCAAGGTGATGACGTTGGCAAAAATGGTCTCGTCGGTGATGCCCGAGCCGGGTTCGTTGCTGGCGATCAGCATCGCTTCAAGCAGGTTGCGCGGGCGCTCGCTGGGTTGCGCGTGCAAGCGCGCCCGGGTGCGCTCGATCAGGCCGTCGACGTGTGCCCGCACGGAATGCATCGAGCGGTCGAAGTGGCGATCACGCGGCAGCCGGACATAACGCCACCACGGCACCGGCGCGCTGATGCGCGACATCAGCATGGGAAAGATCAGCGCGAGCTGGTCCTGGATCACGTTGCCCGACTGCTCGAGCGTGTTGGGGTCTTCGCCAAACGCCAGCGCGGTGGTCACGTCCACCGTGTAGCGCACCAGATCGACCGCCATGTCGACCGTTTCGCCGGCATCGGCAGCACGTTGCCATCGCTGACGCAGCCGCTCGGTGATGGCTTGCAGCACCGGGTAGAAGGCGCGGAAATTGGTGGCGGCCAGCGCTTGCATCACCAGCTTGCGCTGCGGCCGCCAGGCCTCACCCTCGATGGAAAACAGCCCGTTGGCGTGCTGCTCGGCGATCACCGATTCGATCGGCGAGTAGCGGCGGTAGCCCTCGGGCCGATCGCGCAGCACCGTTTGCAGCAGCTCCGGGTCGCAGCACACCAGCACGCTTTTCGTGCCCAGGTCGAGCGTGTACATCGGCCCGAGTTCGCGGCTCCATTGCTCGAGCGTGAGGTGCAGCCGCTGGGGTGCGAGTTGCAGCAAGTTGCCGATCAGCGGCAGGCCCCTCGGCGAGGGCAGATCGGCCAAAGAGCGAACTGCTGAATCGGTGAGGGACTGGGACATCGATGTCGTGCGTCGCTGAAATCAAAAATGCCACCCGGAGGGGTCTCCGGGTGGCATTGTCGGCTGGTGCCTGCAGGGTGTCGATGAGGTCACTCAGCGACAGCCTTGCGGTGTGCGGCAGTCACTGCCGCCGCACTGTCTGTACAGGCTCAGATCGTCAGGGCGAGCTTGTAGGCACCGGTCGTGCCGGCCGAGCGCAGCACGCGCACCACCACCGTGACCGCGGTCGTGCCGGTGTTCGTCACCTGGATTTGCTGCTGTGCTCCGATGACACCGTTCGACAAGATGAGTTGCTGCCCCGTGCTCAGGTAGATGCCCATCCCGAACCCCGAGGCCGAACCGGCGGTCAGCGTGGCCAGCATCTTCTTGCCGGCCGGCACGGTGACCTTGAAGTAGTCGGTGTCGGTGGTGGTGCTGATGGTGCCCGAGACGGTAGATGGCAGCGTGGCGATGGCCTGGGCCGTGCCCACGCTGTCGTTGGCTGCGGTGCTTTCGTTGATGGCCGAGCCGCCGGCGACAGGGGCTGGCGCCGGAGCAGGGGCGGGCGCAGGTGCCGGTGCGGGAGCAGGCGCTGGAGCAGGGGCCGGTGCCGGAGCGCCCACAGCCAGAGCCACGGCGGCGTTCGCATCCACGATGCCGGCGCCGCACTGCGTGCAGGTCGCGGGGAAGGCGCGCGCGCTGGCCTTGAGCATGCTCGCGACCTGGTCGGGTGTGAGCGACTTGTTGGCCGAGAACATCAACGCCGCGACGCCGCTGACCACCGGGGTGGCCATGGAGGTGCCCATGTATGACGCGTAGCTGTCAGCGCCGGGTGTGGTCGCGCCGGCATTGAGTGTCGAGAGAATGCCGGCGCCCGAGTCACCCCCCGGTGCCGCGATCGCCACGTTGGTGCCGAAGCTCGAGTAGCTCGCCTTGCCGCCGCCCTTGCCGGTGGCCGCCACCGCGATCACACCGGCACAGTTGGCCGGCGACTGAGTGGTCGAGGTCGCGTTGTTGTTGCCTGCGGCAACCACCACGACGGCGCCCTTGGCCCGTGCCGTGTTGATGGCGTTTTGAGAGGTCAGGTCGCAACTGCCGGTGCCGCCCAGCGACACGTTGATCACCTTGGCCGGGTTGGCGTTGACCGGTGCACCGGCGACGGTGCCGCCGGCAGCCCACACGATGGCATCGGCCACGTCCGAGGTGTAGCCGCCGCAGCGACCCAGCGCGCGCACCGGCAGGATGCGTGCGCCGAAGGCCACGCCGGTCACACCGATCGCGTTGCCACCCGATGCGGCCGCAATGCCCGCCACGTGCGTGCCGTGCCAGGAACTGTTGCTGGCCGGCGAGCCTGCGCCGCAAGCGCCCGCCGGTGCCCAGTCGCCCGGGTCGGAGGGGTCGGCGTCGCGGCCGTTCCCATCGGCACCAATCGTCGAGCTTGTGACGAAGTCATATCCGGGCAGCAGCTTGGCGGCCAGATCGACGTGCGGGCGAACCCCGGTGTCGACCACGGCGATGTTGACGCCGGTGCCTGTGGCGCGGTTCCAGGCGTCGGGCGCGCGGATGCCGCCGGTGGCGTCCGACAGCGACCATTGTTGCGTGTACATGGGATCGTTGGGCACGTACATGGGCTGCAACCGGCGGTCGGGCTCGACGTAGTCGATGCTGGGGTCGCCGCCGCGCAGGCTTTGCATCAGCACGGCGAGTTCACCCGGCTGCATGTGGCGGCTGAGTTGCATCACCTGCGAACCGTTGTGCATCAGGCGCAGCGGCCGAATGCGCACGCCCTGGCGGTTTGCGGCGACGTCGGCCGACATGCGCGAGCGCAGCGTCTGCTGCGACGAAGTCGACTGGCGATAACGCACGATGAGGCGGTCTGTGGTGGCTTCCTGGCCGCTCGCTGCGGGATCGGCGGCTGGCGTCACGCTGGCGTCGAAGCGCGCGTGCGACAGCAGCGGGGACACGCTCAATGCAGCGGCCACCACGATCTGGGAAAGCGGGAAGGAGCGTTTCATGCAGTGCCTCATTCGACAGAGGCCAGATCGCGTGGGCGAGCCGGCAGCCCCGCTGCCATGACGCTTTCGCGCTTTAGGCCGGTGGCTTTGCGTCCCGCGCTTTCGCGTGGTTTGCGGAAATGGTGGGTTTACCCATGCCTGTTCGGCCGATCAGGTGACGGACTTGAGCGCGCCGGGCGATTCGCGGCTCGGGGGTGTGACTTACTTCTCGAAGATGCCGCGCCGGTCCTGTCCTTCGGCCTCGCAACCGTGGGCCGCGGCGTGGGGCGTTACGCTGCCGGGCATGAGCACGTCCGCCTTCGGTGATCCTTGCGAGCCCGGCTCGATGCCTGATCGGGTCGACGCCCTGGTGGTGGGGGCCGGCGTGGTGGGGCTGGCCTGTGCGCGTGCGCTGGCGCTGGCCGGCCTGGACGTGGTGATCGTCGAGCGCGAGACGCAATTCGGCAGCGGCGTGTCAGCGCGCAACAGTGAAGTGGTTCATGCCGGTCTTTACAACCCGCCGGGCAGTCTGAAGTCGCGCCTGTGCGTTCGAGGCGCACGCTTGCTGATCGACTACTGCGTGCAGCGCGGCATTGCCCACCGGCGTTGCGGCAAGTTGCTGGTGGCCACGCGCGAGGCCGATGTTGGCGCGCTCGAGTCCTTGGTGGCACGCGCGCGCGACAACGGTGTCGAAGGGCTGCAACGCCTGACGCGCACGCAGGCCGTGGCACTCGAGCCCGAACTGGCGTGCGAGGCCGCGCTGCTGTCGCCTGGCAGCGGCATCGTCGATAGCCATGGTCTGATGACCTCTTTGCTCGCCGACGCGCAGGGCGCTGGCGCGCTGCTCGCCGTGACCAGCGGTGTGACCGGCGCATCGCGGGATGGCAACGCGTGGCGTGTGCGCACGCGCGTCGGCGACGACGGCGACAACTTCGAACTGCAAGCGCTTTGGGTCATCAATGCCGCCGGGCTGGACGCCCAGGCGGTGGCCGCATCGATCGACGGCTTTCCGGCCGCGTTGATCCCGCCGCGGCACCTGGCCAAGGGGCACTATTTTTCGTTGCGGGGGCGCTCGCCGTTTTCGCGGTTGGTCTACCCGATGCCGTTCGATGGCGGTCTGGGGGTGCACCTGACACTTGATCTGGCCGGTCAGGCCAAGTTCGGGCCCGATGTCGAGTGGTTGAGCGATGAGGTGGCTGGTCCGTCGGTGCCGGGCCGCGCGCTCGACTACCGCGTCGACACCGCACGTGCGGCGGCCTTTTGCAAAGAGATCCGCCGCTATTGGCCCGCACTGCCCGACGGCGCGCTGGCACCGGCTTACAGCGGCATCCGGCCCAAGCTCAACGGTCCGGGCGCGGCGTGGGCCGACTTTCGAATCGACGGCCCGGCGCAGCATGGCTGTGCCGGTGTGGTGCAGCTGTTTGGCATCGAATCACCGGGCCTGACCTCGGCGATGGCGATCGCTGAGGAGGTGGCGGCCATCGTGCTGGGCGTCGCCCCGGTCAGGCCTGCGGATTGAGGCGTGCCTTGACGAAGCTGCTTGCGGCGTAGCGTGTGATCTGAGCGTAATAGCGATCGGCCAGCCGTTGGACCATGGCCGTGTAGTCGTCCATCAGCTCGGGGCGGATGCTGAAGTGGTCGTAGTTGACGATCACATCGACCCGCTTGCCCAGCGGCTCGACCTTGCCGGCGACTTCGAGTTCGATGTCGGCGATGTCTTGCTGGCTGATGATGCTCAGGCCTTCGAAGTTCACGAACAGCATCTGACCGCGCTCGTCGTAGTCGATGCGCTGCGCCAGCGGCAAGGTGAGCATGCGTTTGCGCAGGTTCATCGGGGCTTCGGCGAACAAGCTGGCGTCCATCAGGCGCAGCTCGGGGCTGATGGACGGCGTGAAGTCCATTTGCGACAGGATGTGGCGCTGCAGGTCGATGCCCGGTGCGATCTCGATGAGCTCGAGCCCGCCGGCTTCTGCCAGTTGGAACACGCAGCGCTCGGTCACGTAGAGCACACGCTGCCCGTTCTTGCGGGCGCGTTCGCCGCTGAAGGTGCGGTGTTCGACTTCGCGCACGAACTTGCGCACGCTGCCCTCCTGATCGATGTGCACCTGCCCGTCCTCGATGCGCAGTTGCAGGTCGCCGGTGGTGAAGGTGCCCACGAACACCACCGCGTGAGCCGATTGACTGATGTTGATGAAGCCGCCCGCGCCAGCCAGCTTCGGGCCGAACTTGCTGACGTTGAGGTTGCCCTGCGCGTCGGCCTGCGCCAGACCGAGCACAGCGACGTCGAGTCCGCCGCCGTCGTAGAAGTCGAACTGGCTGGGCTGGTCGATCACCGCCTGGGTGTTCACCGCGGCACCGAAATTCAGCCCGCTGGCAGGGATGCCGCCGATCACGCCGGGCTCCGCGGTGAGCGTGAGCAGGTCGATCACCTCTTCTTCTGCAGCCACGTCGGCCACGCCTTCGGGCATGCCGATGCCCAGGTTGACCACCGAACCCTGCTTGAGCTCGAGCGCGGCGCGGCGCGCCATCAGCTTGCGCTCGCTCATGGGCATGGGCGTGATGGTGTTGGCCGGCACCCGGATCTCACCCGCATACGCAGCGCTGTAAGAGGTGACGAAGGTCTGCATGTGGTGCTCGGGCTTTTCGGCCAGCACCACGCAGTCGACCAGCACGCCGGGGATCTTGACTTGCCGAGGGTTGAGTGAGCCGCGCTCGGCGAGGCGCTCGACCTGCGCAATCACCAAGCCGCCGCTGTTGTGTGCGGCCATCGCGATGGCCAGCGCTTCGAGCGTGAGCGCTTCACGCTCCATGGTCAGGTTGCCGTCGGGGTCGGCCGTGGTCGCGCGGATGATGCCCACATCGATCGGGAATGCCTTGTAGAACAGCATCTCCTCGCCGTCGATTTCCATCAGGCGAACCAGGTCCTGCTTGGTGACCTCGTTGACCTTGCCGCCACCGTGTCTCGGATCCACGAAGGTGCCCAGGCCGATCGGCGTGAGCGTGCCGGGCTTGCCCGCGGCGATGTCGCGAAACAGGTGCGAGATCACGCCTTGAGGCAGGTTGTAGGCCTCGATCTCGCCGGCGAGCGCCAGCGCCTGCAGCTTGGGAACCAGACTCCAGTGGCCGCCCACCACGCGCTTGATCAGCCCCTGGTGACCGAAGTGGTTCAACCCCCGGTCGCGCCCGTCGCCCTGTCCGGCGGCATAGACCAGTGTGAGCTGGCGCGGTGAGCCCACACCGGTGACGGCTTGGGAGTCAAGGAAACGCTGCTCCAGCGCAATCGC
>CANBSV010000008.1 GCA_947372225.1 Burkholderiales bacterium
ACGCCCGTTTCGATGATGGCTTCAGCCTGCTGAACAGCGGCTTGGCGCTTCTCTCCGGCGATCTGCACCAGTGACGACAGATCATCCACTGTGTACAGGTACACGTCTGACAACCGGTTGACTTCAGGTTCGATGTCCCGCGGAACCGCCAGATCCACCATGAAGATGGGTCGGCGTTTACGTGCCTTGAGGGCGCGCTCCACCGCGCCCAGCCCGATGATCGGCAAGGTGCTAGCGGTGCATGAGACCACCGCATCAAAGTCGCCCAGCCGCTGCGGTAAATCGGACAGAGGAATCAGCTCCGCGTTGAAACGGCCGGCCAGTTTTTCTCCGCGCTCACGCGTGCGGTTGGCAATGGCCATTGCCCGCGGCTTTTTCGCGGCAAAGTGCGTGGCGACCAGCTCGATCATTTCGCCGGCACCCACAAACAACACCTTGATATCACTGAGGTCCTCGAACAACTGCGAGGCCAGCCGCACCGAAGCTGCAGCCATGCTGATCGAGTGAGATCCAATTTCGGTGGAGGTGCGAACCTCCTTCGCCACGGCGAACGACCGCTGAAACATTTGGTGCAGCGTCGACCCTAGCGTCCCTGCGGTGTCGGCTTCGCGCACCGCCTGCTTCATCTGGCCGAGGATCTGCGGCTCGCCCAGCACCATCGAGTCCAGACCGCTGGCGACACGGAAGGCATGTCTCGCAGCCGCCTCGTTTTCGAGAACGTAGGCGTGCTCACGCAAGGCAAGGGCCGGCATACCGCCGATCTCTGCCAACCAGTTCAGTGCGGGCTGGACCATGCCAGCGTCCGCGCCGACATAGAGCTCGGTGCGGTTGCACGTAGATACCAGCGCAGCTTCAGGTGAGCGCTGTACTCGCTCTCGAAAAGCCAGAAGCATCGGCGCGAGCCGCTCGGGCGAAAACGCGAATCGACCGCGCAGATCCAGCGGCGCGGTGGCGTGGTTGAGACCTAAGGCAAATACGCTCATGATGACTGTCAACCAAAATTTACAGTATTTCCGCTCATTCGCCCACCTCGAAATCCCCGAGGACAATCAGGAGCAGGTTACCTGCACCCTCCGAGCAAAAACTTGCCGACATGACGCCCATTCAAGCCGTACTCCACTTTATGAATTTTTCGGCACCAGCACTGGCGATGGCGGCGATTACATCAGCCGTGGCAAAAGTCTTGTGGCGACAAGAGTTGCGCTCGGTACGCTGGATCGTCTTGTCCAGGGTGTCAGGGTTGGCCATCCTCGTTGTCGATGCAGTCGGATTGGTGACGACGGGCCGCGAAGCAAAGATGGGGGTTTATGCAGCGATGGTGGTGGCGTGTGCCGCGAGTCAGTGGTGGGTGGCCCATAGGCGTTAGCACGCTCAGTGGTGGCAGGTGACGGGCAGTTCACCGCGCAGGGAGTGGGGGTTCGCCTCAGTAATTCGCACATCGATGAGTTGACCAAGAAGGTCCGGTTCCCCTTTGAAATTGACCTTGCGGTTGCAGATCGTGCGCCCCATCCATTCGCTGGAATCTTTGCGTGAGGGCCCTTCCACCAGAAGACGTTGAAGTGATCCCACCATCGATCGGCTGATTCCCTGGGCGTGGTCTTCAATCGCAGCTTGCAAAATCTGTAGACGCTCAAGCTTCACAGCCTGCGGCGTGTCGTCCTGAAGGGACGCTGCCGGAGTGCCAGGCCGAGGGCTGAAGATGAAGCTGAAGCTGCTGTCAAAGCCGACGTCATCGATCAGCCGCATCATCTTGGTGAAGTCCTCATCGGTCTCGCCGGGAAATCCCACGATGAAATCGCTCGACAGGCGCAGATTCGGTCGCACGGCCCGCAACTTGCGCACCGTGCTCTTGTATTCCGTCGCGGTGTAGCCGCGCTTCATCGCCATGAGGATTCGGTCGCTGCCGTGCTGCACGGGAAGATGCAGGTGATCGACCAACTGAGGCACCCGCTCATAGACATCGATCAATCGCTGTGTGAATTCGTTCGGGTGGCTCGTCGTGTAGCGCAGGCGCTCGATGCCAGGGATCTTGGCCACATATTCAAGCAGCAGAGCAAAATCGGCCAGTTCGGAGTCATGCGCACCACGCCGCCCCATCGAGCCTCGGTAGGCATTGACGTTTTGGCCCAGGAGGTTGATCTCCTTGACGCCTTGATCAGCCAGCCCGGCCACCTCGGTCAGTACGTCGTCAAAGGGGCGCGAAACCTCTTCGCCGCGCGTGTAGGGCACGACGCAGTAGCTGCAGTACTTCGAGCAACCTTCCATGATCGACACGAACGCGGTCCCGCCCTCGGCTCGCGCAGCCGGCAGGTTGTCAAACTTCTCGATTTCAGGGAAGCTGATGTCCACCTGTGCGCGCTCTTGCGAAAGGCGGCGCTGCAGCAGGTCTGGCAGGCGGTGCAGTGTTTGCGGACCAAACACCACATCGACATAGGGCGCGCGCTCGATGATGGCCGCGCCCTCTTGGCTAGCCACGCAGCCGCCAACGCCAATCAACACACCTTTTTCCTTCAGGTGTTTGACACGTCCGAGATCGCTGAACACCTTCTCCTGCGCCTTTTCGCGTACCGAGCAGGTGTTGAACAGGATCAGGTCAGCCTGCTCGACATCGGAGGTGGCTTCGTAGCCCTGCGCCTGGCGCAGCACATCGACCATCTTGTCCGAGTCGTATTCATTCATCTGACACCCAAAGGTCTTGATGAACACCTTCTTGCCAGCCGATGGCGCGGTCATGGTCGGGTCCATGTTTGGTTGCCTGCGTCAAATTCCCACTGCGCGGCTTCCTGAGGCGTTTTGGGCCAAGGCTTCTGAGCGATCTCTTCTTCCCGCAACAGCCAGATGTCCCTCAACTGGCCATCGTTGTCCAGCGTGTAGTGCACCGTCGCCTTGGTTCCTGAGATGGTCCCCGACAGCACCATCATGTTGCTCGTATTGCGGATGCGCGCACCGGGCGACAGGCGGTTCGGTGAACCGTTGAGAAGCACCTCGGGCGGGTCGCCGAACTCGATCACGCCGCGCAACGCATTTTTGGGGAACTGACGCGTTGGTTGGCCCTGAGCCAGCACCGAAACAGGACACAAAAGCAGCAGCGCTAGGGTCGCGGCGAGGCGCCGGTTCACGGAGACTGAGCCATTTTTAGGAGTCATCTTGTCTCACCAGTGCGACTCAAATGGAACAACGGCTCCGGGCCTTAAAGACGCGGAGCCGCAGATTGTTTTGGTGGCGCTTCAGGGATTCGAACCCCGGACCTGCGGATTATGATTCCGTCGCTCTAACCGGCTGAGCTAAAGCGCCTCGAGCCCGCGAGTATAGCGGGCTCAAGCGTTTCAAGCCACCCTCTGCATCGCCAAGGTGCCACCCCGACGCCAGCCATCCGCACACTGCCCACACATGTTCAGTTTCTTCAAGAAGAAGGCCTCTGCGCCCGATCGGGTCGCCGCCGATGAGCAAGTCGCTGGAGCTGAACTGCTCACGGTGGCAGGTGAGCCGGTGGCCAAGCGCCAAGGTTGGTTTGACAAGTTGCGTTCGGGTTTGCGCAAGACTGGATCAAGTCTGGCTCAGGTCTTCACCGGCACGCAGATCGATGATGCTCTTTACGACGACCTCGAAAGCGCGCTGCTGCTCGCTGACGCTGGCATCAGCGCCACCGAATATCTGCTTGCAGACTTGAAACGTCGCGTCAAGGACTCGCGCGCCACTGATCCCAAGGACGTCAAGGCGCTGCTGATCGAGTCGGTCACCGACTTGTTGCAGCCTTTGCAGCGTCCACTCGTGCTGGGCGAGCATTCGCCGACAGTGATCATGGTGGTCGGCGTCAATGGCGCTGGCAAGACCACGAGCATCGGCAAGCTCACTCGGCATCTGGCCGATGGAGGGCAGAAAGTTCTGCTCGCAGCCGCGGACACTTTCCGCGCTGCGGCACGTGAGCAACTTGCCGTCTGGGCCGGGCGCAACAGCGTTGAGATCGTCAGCCAAGAAGATGGTGACCCTTCGTCCGTGACGTTCGACGCGGTGGCCGCTGGCAAGGCGAGAGGCTGCGACGTGGTGATCGCCGACACCGCCGGACGCTTACCCACCCAACTGCACCTGATGGAAGAGCTGCGCAAGGTCAAGCGCGTGATCGGCAAGGCGCAGTCTGGTGCGCCGCATGAGGTGCTGCTTGTCATCGACGGCAACACCGGGCAAAACGCGTTGGCGCAGGTCAAGGCCTTTGACGACACCTTGCATCTCACCGGCCTGATCGTCACCAAGCTTGATGGCACGGCCAAAGGCGGGGTGCTCGCGGCGATTGCCCTTTGGGCGCGCGAGCGAGGCCTCGCTGCGAATGCCACCGTGCCCACAGGCGCAGTTCCGGTCTACTTCATCGGGGTGGGTGAGCAGGTCGAAGACCTGGAAACCTTCAACGCGCGCGAATTCGCCACGGCGCTGCTCGGCTGACGGCGGGGCTCAGCGCGGGCCGCCCATGCCCTTCATGGCGCCCATGCGCTTCATCATCTTCATCATGCCGCCGCCACGCATCTTCTTCATCATGTCGCGCATCTGCTCGAATTGATTGAGCATGCGGTTGACGTCTTGCACCTGAACGCCCGCGCCGGAGGCGATGCGGCGTTTGCGGGTGGCCTTGATCAAGTCCGGCTTGCGGCGCTCAAGCGGCGTCATGGAGCAGATCATCCCTTCCATGCGGCGCACGTCGCGCTCTGCGCGATCCACGTCCACAGCACCGGCCTTGGCCGTCATCTGCGTGGGCAGCTTGTCCATCAGCCCGGCCAGACCGCCCATCTTCTTCATCTGAGAAATCTGCTCGAGGAAGTCGTTGAGGTCGAAGACGTCACCGGACTTCACCTTGTCGGCAAGCCTTTGCGCTGCGGCCATGTCGACGTTTTGCGTGACCTGCTCGACCAGTGCCACGATGTCGCCCATGCCAAGCACGCGGCCGGCGTGCCGTGAGGCGTCGAAAACCTCGAGCCCGTCGATCTTCTCGCTGACACCGGCAAACTTGATCGGCGCGCCGGTGATCTGTCGAACCGACAGCGCCGCGCCACCGCGCGAGTCGCCGTCCATCTTGGTCAGCACGATGCCGGTGAGCGGCAGCGCTTCTTTGAACGCTTTCGCGGTGTTGACGGCATCCTGACCCTGCATCGCATCGACCACGAACAGCGTCTCGACCGGTTTGAGTTCAGCATGCAACTCGCTGATCTCGCGCATCAGCGCTTCGTCGATGGCCAGCCGCCCCGCGGTGTCCACCAGCAGCACATCGAAGTAGTGCTTGCGCGCGTAGTCCAGCGCCGCGCGGGCGATGTCGATCGGCTTGTCGTTGGCACTTGAGGGAAACCACTCTGCGCCGGCCTGGCGGGTCACCGTCTTGAGCTGCTCGATGGCCGCGGGCCGGTACACGTCGGCTGAGACCGTGAGCACCTTCTTCTTGCGCTTTTCGATCAGGTGCTTGGCCAGCTTGGCGGTGGTGGTGGTCTTGCCTGCACCCTGCAGTCCGGCCATCAGGATGACGGCGGGCGGTTGCGCCGCCAGATTGAGTTCGCTGACGCCGCCGATGTCATTGCCGGCCATCGTCGCCGTCAGTTCGCGGTTGACGATCCCCACCAGCGCTTGACCTGGCGAGAGTGAGCCCACCACCTCAGCGCCGAGCGCCTGGTCCTTGACCCGCGCGATGAAGTCGCGCACCACCGGGAGCGCCACGTCGGCTTCCAGCAGCGCCATGCGGACCTCGCGCAGCATGTCCTGCACATTGGATTCGGTGATGCGGGCCTGTCCGCGCATCGTCTTGACGGCGCGACTCAGTCGTTCGGTGAGGGTGGAAGCCATGTGTTTGCGGGGGGTGCCAGTCAGGGCGGAACGCGAAAGTACACTTTGGCGATGAGTCTATCTTTAAGGGTCAAGTCGTGACCAATCTGGCTTTGCCGAGCTTGCTGATCGGTGTCAGTGTCATGGCCCTGCTCGCCTACGTGGTAGCGGCCCTGATCCCTGAGCGCGCGGTGGGCGCGTTTCGTGTGAGCCTTTTGGTGGCGTGGGTGTTGCACGCGCTTGCCACCGTGGTCGACATCTCCGGTGTGGGGTCTCAGGTGGCGGCTGCGCGGTTCGGTTTTGCGCCTGCGTTGTCGGTGACCCTTTGGTTTGTGATCACCGTCTATCTGGCCGAGATCCGCTTTCTTCCCATCAGCGGGTTGCGTCGCACGTTGGCCATCTTGGGGGCCGAGGCGGTGCTGCTGGCCTTGCTGTTCCCGGGTGAGTTCAGGCCGCATACCGGCTCACCTTGGGCGCCGATTCACTGGGTGCTGGGCATTGCCTCCTACGGCCTATTTGGCGCGGCGGTGCTGCATGCGGCCTTGCTCAACCGTGCCGATCGTCAGATGCGCCAGACTTTGTCCGAGGGCAAGGCACCTCGGGTGGTTCTTTCGTCGGCGCCCACGGGGCTTCCCCTGATGCGTCTGGAGCGACTCACCTTTCGGTTTGTCTCGGCGGGGTTCGTGGTGCTTTCGGTCGCCATCTTTTTGGGTTGGCTGTTTTCGGATCCCTGGCGGTGGGACCACAAGGCTGTGTTCTCGATCCTTGGCTGGCTGGTCTACGCGGGTTTGCTGACAGGCCGTCGAAGATTTGGCTGGCGTGGCCGACAGGCCACGCGCTGGGTCTACACCGGCGCGATCTTGTTGTTGCTGGCTTACGTGGGCTCTCGCTTCGTGCACGACGTGCTGCTGAACCGCCCCGTGGGTTCCTGAGCATGGACATGTCGCGCCGACCGGAGTCTTTGAAGCCATGAAATTTCTGCTGCTGCTCGGACTGTTCCTGGCGGTGGTGTGGCTAACCCGAGGCGGGCGGCGAAACATCCCACGCGGGGCGCCGCAACCGCCGGCTCCGGGCGGGCGCCCGACGGCAGGCACGACCGAGGAGATGGTCGTGTGTCTCCACTGCGGCGTCCACCTTCCCGAAAGCGAAGCGGTGGGAAGTGCGGCGGGCTGGTTTTGCAGCGATGAGCATCGCAAGTTGCAGTCTCAAGAGAGTCCTCGTTGATGGATGACGCCCCCCGGTCGCCGGAACGCAGACAGTCCGACCGGCGACGCCGAGCTCGGGGTGTGCGGCCTGAGGAGTCATGGTTTGGCGCGTTCATTCGCGACTCGGACACGCTGTCACAGGAGGAGTCCGATCCCTATCCAGCCGAGGTGGCAACAGAGCTAGATTCCCCCTTGTTGCCCGACAGCGGTTTGGGTAGTGCCCCGACCGGCTCATCGACGTTCCATCGCATCTTCCGCGCATTCCTTAGCGCGCGGGCGGCGCTGGGTTTGGCGCTGATCCTCACGCTGGCATTGGCGGGTTTTTTCGGCGCATCTCCCGGCCGAGGCGTGCTGATTGGCAGCTTCGTCTACGCTGTCTTGGCGGTTGCCGTGTGGCTGGTGCCGCCGATGAGCGTGGTCGAGCGGCGTGGTCCGGCAGTGCTCAGCCGGCGGCAATGGCTTGCGTGCATCGGCGTTGACATCGCCAGTTTCATGGCGTTGCATGCGTTGTCCCCCACCAGCAACCTCAATTACGTGGCGCTGCTGGTGTTGCCGGTGCTGATGGCCGGTGTTCTGACGCCTCGCGTACAGGCGCTCGCCACGGCCGCTGCGGTGGTGCTCTTGTTGCTGGGCAATGCCTGGTTGGGACTGCTCGCCGGCGGCGAGGCGACATCGTTGTTGTCGCAGGTTGGATTGGCGGGCAGCGGGTTGTTGGTGATCACCCTGCTGGCCAGTGAACTGGCGACCCGGCTCGCGCGCGAGGAGTCGTCGGCCAGAGACAGTCTGGAGCTGGCCCGTCAGCAGGCGCAGCTCAACCGGCTGGTCATCGAGGAGATGCAAGACGGCGTTCTGGTCGTCGACCGGGCGGGTCGGGTGCGCGCTGCCAACCCGGCCGCCAGGCGCTTGCTGGCACGTCGCGGCACCGGTAAACCGGCCCCGTTTCAGTTGCGCGGGGTCGAGGCCTGGGGCGACCTCGTGAAGACCGTTGAGCGAGGATTCCATGAGGCCGTCTGGCCTGAGGCAGGGCGAGACGTCGTGCTCCATTTTCAGCAGGGAGCCACACGCACGTTGCGCGTACGGATCCGCTTCACGCGCGGTGCCGACGAGCCCTCAGCCGAAGAGTTGTGCGTCTTGCTGCTCGAAGATGTGCGCAGCCTCCAGGCCCGTATGCGGCAGGAAAAGCTTGCGGCCATGGGGCGAGTTTCGGCCGGCATAGCGCACGAAATCCGCAACCCGCTGGCCGCCATCGGTCAGGCCAACGCGCTGCTTTCGGAGGATGCGGAAACACCTCAGCAGCAGCAACTCACACGCATGGTCGCCGACAACGTGAAGCGTCTCAAGCGCATCGTTGATGACGTGATGCAGGTGGCGCCAGGCGGGGCCGTCGGCGCCGAAGCGATCGACGTGAACTGCGAGGTGGCTGCCGTGTGCGCCGATTGGGCGCGCTCCAATTCAATCGAGCTGGGCGAAGGCAGCGTCCTCAAGATCGAATTGCCGCAGCAGCCACTGGCCGCGGTGTTCGAGGTTGAGCACCTGCGGCGTTTGCTGATCAACCTTCTGGATAACGCCAGGTTGCACGCGACCGATCTGCCATCAGCGGTGCACGTTCGGCTGGTCGGCTTGGACGACGCCACGGTGCAACTCAGCATCAGCAGCGACGGGGCCATCATCCCTGAGGATGTCGAGCGGTACCTTTTCGAGCCCTTCTTCTCGACGCGCAGTCGGGGCACGGGCTTGGGCTTGTACATTTGCCGACAACTGTGCGACCAGCACGGCGCCAGCATCGATTACAGGCTTCGCCCGCCTTCCGAGTCCAACCGAAACGATTTTTTCGTCAACATGCGTCGTTCGGCTGTAGCACCGCCAAACCCCTTGGCTGTGCCCCCCGTTTTGGCCTGATCGCTTCCAATGCCATCGTCCGACCCACTCAGTTTGCTCGTCATCGACGACGAGCCCGATCTGCGCACACTGTACGAGCTGACGCTGATTCGCGAGGGCTATGACATTGAGACGGCTGGAAGTGTCGAGGATGCGTGTGCCTTGTTGCGCGAGCGCACCTTCAGTGCAGTGATCACCGACATGCGATTGCCCGACGGTTCGGGGCTCGATGTGTTGAACTTCATCGAGAGTCACGCGAGGCACGAGAAGACGATCGTCATCACGGCCTACGGTTCGGCCGAAAACGCTGTGGAGGCTCTGAAGGCCGGCGCGTACGATTACTTGACGAAGCCTGTGGACCTCAAGCAGTTCCGCTCTGTGGTGGCTTCTGCTCTTGGGCGAGGCCCGGAAACAGCACCGAGTACGCCATTGGCGAGCCTGCCCGCAAGGGGCGCCGCCGCGCACCCAGCGTCACCCTCATCCGTTGCTGCCGGTGCGTCGCCGGTACCGATGGCGGCGCCTCGTGTTCCGTCGAGCAGCGCGCTCAAGCGCATGGCTGGCCAGTCGGCGGCCATGGATCAAGTCCGCATGCTGGTGGGCAAGGTGGCTCGCAGCATGGCCCCCGTGCTGGTTCAAGGCGAATCGGGCACGGGCAAGGAGCTGGTGGCGCGTGCCATCCACGAAATCAGCACCCGCAGCAGGCATCCGTTCATTGCAGTCAACTGCGGAGCCATTCCCGAAAACCTCCTCGAGGCCGAGTTCTTTGGCTACCGCCGTGGTGCTTTTACCGGCGCGAACGAGGACCGGGAAGGGTTTTTTCAGGCGGCCGATGGCGGTACCTTGTTCCTGGATGAGATCGGCGATTTGCCCTTGTCGATGCAGTCAAAGTTGCTGCGCGCGGTGCAGGAGCGGTCCGTCAGGCCGGTCGGTGCGGTCAGCGAGGTGCCCGCGAACGTTCGGCTGCTCAGTGCGACCCACAAGGATCTGGCCAATGAGGTGCAGGCCGGGCGTTTCCGGCAGGACCTGTATTACCGGCTCAATGTCATTCAGATTCGCGTGCCAGCCCTGCGCGAGCGGCTGGGTGATCTGGGCAGCATCGCGGAACAGTTCCTCGAGCGCATTGCCCGGGATGCGGGCGTCTGGCCGGCCCCGACGTTGACGCCCGAGGCATTGCTGCACCTGTCGCACTACCCTTTCCCGGGCAACGTGCGCGAACTCGAGAATCTGCTGCATCGTGCCGTGGCGCTGTCGGGCGGTGACGTCATCGATGCGGCTGACCTCGGCCTTCCAGCCGAGGTTGCTGCGGGCGCCGCTCCGTCAGGTTTCGGTGGTCTGGTCGAGTCTGCGGTTGTCGAATCGCGATCGTCGGCGCCGGCAGGTGTTTCCATCGCTCCTGTCGATTCAGCAGGCAGCGAATTGCCGAACGATCTGGCGGCACATCTTGATGACGTCGAGCGCGACATTCTTTGGCGCTCGCTTGAGCGACATCGTTTCAATCGCACCGCAGCAGGAGCGAGCCTGGGCCTCTCGCTGCGGCAGATGCGCTATCGGATGGCCCGCCTGAACGTGATGCCGGGCGGGGACTCTCAGGCGCACTCCGATGCGGACAGTGATGTCGAGCGTGGAAGCCCCTGAGCCGACAGCCGAATGGGACGGCGGTTGGTGGTCACGCGCACGGCGGTGCCCCTCGCCCAATTTCGGGCCACGACCGACGGGTGTTGAACCGAGCCTGGTGGTCGTGCACTCGATCAGCCTGCCTCCCGGTGTTTACGGTGGCGATGAGGTCGAGCGTTTTTTCCTGAACCAGTTGGACACCTCGGCGCATCCGTACTTTGAGGTGTTGCGCGATGTCAGTGTGTCCGCGCACTTCTTTATCCGTCGCGATGGCAGTTGCGTCCAGTTCGTGTCTTGCCGAGACCGTGCCTGGCATGCGGGCGTGTCGATCTGGCGCGGCAGGTCCAACTGCAACGACTTTTCCGTGGGCATCGAACTCGAGGGCCTTGAAGGGGAAGCCTTTGAGAGCGCGCAGTACGCCATCTTGTGCGACTTGCTGCAGGCCCTGGCCGGCAGGGGGGCATGCCTTGATCTGGCAGGCCACGAACACGTGTCCGCCGGGCGCAAGGCAGATCCGGGCAGGCGCTTTGACTGGCAGCGGGTGATCGCGAGTCTGGATTGGCCATCTGAGTGTTTTCCCGAGGCCGTCGCCTCAGGGATTTGACGCCGGCGAATGGCGCGCCGACAGCATCGGCCAAAGTCCACGGAGGCCGCCGATGCGGAGCGTGAGCATTGGCGCGTGATGCAGCCCAAGTCTGGGCGGCAAGCCAATGAATTCGGGGCTTGTTGATCACGCGCCGAGCAAATGCGCGGTGGCGCGTGATGCCGACGTCAAGCAGGGATGCTTCGCCACGAAGAAGCGCATGCGCGTCGCCAGCACCGCCCGGATATATTTTCGTCCGACACACTATCGGTAGTGCTTGAAGGTCGCTGAACCCACAGATATAGTGTGTTCATGCGCCAAGCCAATCTCGCGAACCCCCGATGAGCACTCGGCTCGCGGTGTTTCGGGGAAACGGCTCTGGCGAGCCTTTCAGCACGACCGCAGGCATGTCACGCGGCGCCCGCCCAGGTCCTAGCGGTCGTGTTCGGGGTGGGGCGAAGCGCGGCTCTTCGCCCAGTCAGATTTCCTTGTCCACGCGTACTGATGCCGTCACGGGCTCGGCGCTTTTACGTCACCCCCTCCCATACATGGCGTGAGTTGACTCGTTGACCTCGAGAGGTGGTTCCTCCACCCATGCGACTCGAACGACCAGACGATTTTTTGCACCAGCAGATTCAAAAGAAGAGGACATCCATGCAAGTTACCGACATCGGCGCAGACACCAACTCCCCTCAATTTCAGCGTGTGGTCACAGCAGTGCCTGTTGCGGCATCTGCGTTTGATTCGTTTCACATCATCCGTCGCAACGGGGCGGTGGTGCCGTTCGAGCCCAGCAAGATCGCCGTGGCACTGATGAAGGCGTTTCTGGCGGTTCACGGAACGCAAGGCGCGGCCTCGGCCAGTGTTCGGGAGACCGTTGACGTGCTGACCGAATCGGTGGTGCGTGCGCTGTTGCGCTCGCGCCCGGGTGGCGGCACTTTCCACATCGAAGATGTGCAGGATCAGGTTGAACTCGGCCTGATGCGCGGCGGTCACCACGAGGTTGCTCGTGCCTACGTTTTGTATCGCGAACGCCGTTCGCAAGAGCGTTCAAAACAGTCGCAGCCTGCGGTGGCGGCCGAGCCCGTGCTCAACGTCAGCGACGGCGGCCGACGCGTACCGCTGGACTGGCAGCGCCTGCACACGATCGTGCAGGCAGCCTGTGAGGGTCTGGGCTCTGATGTGCGGGCCGAGCCCATACTGGCCGAAACGCGTCGCAACCTGTACGACGGCGTGCCCATAGACGAGGTTCACAAGGCATCGATCCTTGCCTCACGCACCCTGATCGAAAAAGACCCGGGCTACACGCGTGTCACAGCGCGCCTGCTGTTGCACACCATCCGCCGCGAGATCCTGGGTGAAGAGGTGCTGCAAGGCGATATGCACACGCGCTACGCCGAGTACTTCCCCGGTTACGTCCGACAAGGCGTTCAGGCCGAACTGCTTGACGACCGCATGTCGCAGTTTGATCTAGCCCGCTTGGGCGCTGCCTTGAAAGCCGAACGCGACCTGCAGTTCGACTATCTCGGTCTGCAAACGCTTTACGACCGCTACTTCCTGCACATCGAAGAAAAGCGCATCGAGATGCCTCAGGCGTTCTTCATGCGAGTGGCGATGGGGCTGGCTCTCAACGAGATCGACCGCGAAGCACGCGCGATCGAGTTCTACGAGGTGCTCTCGACGTTCGACTTCATGAGCTCGACGCCGACTTTGTTCAACGCCGGCACCCGCCGCTCGCAGCTCTCGAGCTGCTACCTGACCACGGTGTCGGATGATCTCGAAGGCATCTACGAGGCCCTCAAGGAGAACGCACTGCTGTCGAAGTTCGCCGGCGGTCTGGGCAACGACTGGTCCAACGTGCGTGCGCTGGGCAGTCACATCAAGGGCACCAACGGCAAGAGCCAGGGTGTGGTGCCGTTCCTCAAGGTGGTCAACGACACCGCCGTGGCGGTCAACCAGGGGGGCAAGCGCAAGGGCGCGGTGTGCGCATACCTGGAGAGCTGGCACCTGGACGTCGAGGAATTCCTCGAGCTGCGCAAGAACACCGGCGACGATCGCCGTCGCACCCACGACATGAACACCGCCAACTGGATCCCCGATCTGTTCATGAAGCGGGTGATGGAAGGTGGCGACTGGACGCTGTTTTCCCCGAGCACGTGCCCGGACCTGCACGACAAGTTCGGCCGCGAATTCGAGACCATCTACACCGCCTACGAAGCCCGTGCGGCCAGCGGTGAGCTCAAGCTCCACAAGAAGGTGCCGGCGCGTGACCTGTGGCGCAAGATGCTGTCGATGCTGTTCGAGACCGGGCATCCCTGGATCACCTTCAAGGATGCCTGCAACGTGCGCTCTCCGCAGCAGCATGTGGGCGTTGTGCACTCGAGCAACCTCTGCACCGAGATCACGCTCAACACCAGCGAGACCGAAATCGCGGTGTGCAACCTGGGTTCGGTGAATCTGGCGCGCCACCTGACTGACGGCCCTGAGGGCAAGCAGATCGATCACGCCAAGCTCAAGCGCACCGTGTCCACGGCCATGCGCATGCTCGACAACGTCATCGACATCAACTACTACGCGGTCAAGAAGGCCCGTGACTCCAACCTGCGTCACCGCCCGGTTGGGCTGGGCATCATGGGCTTCCAGGACGCGCTGCATGAACTGCGCGTGCCTTATGCCTCCGAGGCGGCTGTCGACTTTGCCGATCAATCGATGGAAGCCGTGTGCTACCACGCCTACTGGGCATCAACCGAATTGGCGGCCGAGCGCGGGCGCTACTCCAGCTACCGTGGTTCGCTGTGGGATCGTGGCATCTTGCCCATCGACTCGCTCGATCTGCTGTCCGAGGCCCGCGGCGGTTACGTCGAAGTGGATCGCAGCAGTGCCATTGACTGGAGCGTGTTGCGAGCTCGCATCGCCGAGCACGGCATGCGCAACTCCAACTGCGTGGCGATCGCCCCGACCGCCACCATTTCCAACATCATTGGTGTGAGTGCATCGATCGAGCCGTCGTTTGGCAACCTGTCGGTCAAGGCAAACCTGTCGGGTGACTTCACGGTGCTCAACGAATATCTGGTGCGCGACCTCAAGCAGTTGGGTCTGTGGGACGACGTCATGGTCATGGACCTCAAGCACTTCGAGGGTTCGCTGCGCCGCATCGACCGAGTTCCAGAGGATCTGAAGGTGCTTTACGCCACCGCGTTCGAGATCGAAACGCAGTGGCTGGTTGAAGCCGCCGCTCGGCGCCAGAAGTGGATCGATCAGGCTCAGTCGCTCAACATCTACATGGCAGGTGCCTCGGGCAAGAAACTCGACGAGACCTACAAGCTGGCCTGGCTGCGCGGCCTCAAGACGACTTACTACCTGCGCACCATGGGTGCCACACATGCCGAGAAGTCGACCGTGAAGTCGGGGCAACTGAACGCGGTCAGCAGTGGCGTCTCAGGCGGCGGTGACAGTGCGTCCGCCATGACCCCAACCCGTTCGATGGGCGTGGCCGCCGTGGCGGAGGATCCGGCGACGGACATCAAGTTCTGCGCCATTGATAACCCGGACTGCGAGGCCTGCCAGTGAGTCTGTGCGCTGTGGTTCGACGCCCAGGCGCAACATCGATGTTGGAGTTGGACGGTTATTGGACAAGTAATGCTTTGTGTTTTTTCACATCGCTTGGATAATTCTTAGTTACTGGAAGCGCACCATGTTGTTTTGGGAAGACGAAATCAAATCGACGGTACCCCCTCAGGGAGCTTTCCCGAGGTCGGCTGCCCCCGAAATATTTCAGGATCAAATGGCCAAGGCTAGCGCCCAGCGATCAGTTTCCACGCCTGCCTTGTCTGCTGAACCGATTATTCGTCCGGGGGTCAGTAAACCGGCTGAAGGCCAACGCGTCGTGGCGGCCGACAAGCGAATCATCAACGGCCGGACCGACGTGAATCAACTGGTCCCATTCAAGTACAAATGGGCCTGGGAAAAATACCTTGCCACCTGTGCAAACCACTGGATGCCGCAAGAGGTCAACATGTCGCGCGACATTGCGACCTGGAAGGACCCTAATGGCCTGAGTGATGACGAGCGGCGCATCATCATGCGTAATCTTGGGTTTTTCGTCACGGCTGATTCTCTCGCGGCCAACAACATCGTGTTGGGTACTTACCGGCACATCACGGCCCCCGAATGTCGCCAGTTCCTGTTGAGGCAGGCTTTTGAAGAGGCCATTCATACCCACGCCTACCAGTACATCGTCGAATCTTTGGGTTTGGACGAGGGTGAAATCTTCAACGCCTACAACGAAGTAGCCTCGATCCGCGACAAGGATCAGTTCCTGATCCCATTCATCGAAGCGGTGATGAACCCGCACTTCAATACTGGTTCGCTTGAAAACGATCAAACCTTGCTCAAGTCTTTGATTGTTTTTGCCTGCTTGATGGAGGGCTTGTTCTTCTATGTGGGTTTCACGCAGATTCTTGCTTTGGGCCGTCAGAACAAGATGACTGGTGCATCAACCCAGTACCAGTACATCCTGCGTGACGAGTCGATGCATTGCAATTTCGGCATTGACCTCATCAACCAGATCAAACTTGAAAACCCGCTCCTGTGGACTGCCGATTTCAAAGCTGAAATCAAGGCGCTTTTCATGAAAGCGGTGGACCTTGAGTATCGTTATGCTGAGGACACCATGCCGCGTGGTGTGCTGGGCATGAATGCATCCATGTTCAAGGGCTATCTGCGGTACATCGCCAATCGCCGGGCGACGCAAATTGGCCTCGAAGCACTTTTCCCGAATGAGGAAAATCCATTTCCCTGGATGAGCGAAATGATTGACCTGAAGAAGGAAGGTAATTTCTTCGAAGTGCGCGTGACCGAATATCAGTCGGGTGGAGCGCTCTCGTGGGATTGATGTGAACGGCTCAATATTTGCAAATCGAGCGCTGCTGACGCAAAAGCGGCATGGTCGGTTTGACACCCCATTCATTGCACCGGGGCGCCTGTCAAGGGCAGTTTCTGGGCGGTGAATAGCTGTCTGACTCCGGCGTTTCGCCGAAACAGAACAGTGTTTCTTTAACTGTTAAGGAGAAACGTGATGGCAACTGCGAAGAAGGCCGCTCCGGCCACCAAGGCCGCCCCTGCGAAGAAGGCTGCTGCACCTGCGAAGAAGGCTGCTGCACCTGCGAAGAAGGCTGCAGCCCCTGCGAAGAAGGCAGCTGCACCTGCGAAGAAGGCCGCTGCACCTGCGAAGAAGGCCGCTGCGCCTGCGAAGAAGGCAGCTGCACCTGCGAAGAAGGCTGCTGCGCCTGCGAAGAAGGCTGCTGCGCCTGCGAAGAAGGCCGCTGCACCTGCGAAGAAGGCAGTCACCAAGCCTGCTGCGGAAGCCAAGCCTGCAGCCAAAAAGGCCGCTGCCAAGCCGGCTGCGCCTGCAGCCAAGACGACCCTCAGCCCACAGGCTGCCTGGCCGTTCCCGACGGGTACCAAGCCCTGATTCGGAGGGGCCCGCACGCGCGGGCTTCATCGAGCATCAAACCCGGCCGCGGCCGGGTTTTTTGTGCTCAAAGACCGAGAGCGGTCCTGTCGATCTGATGGTTTTGACCGCCGCGCGAGGCGATCTTCAGGGCACCGACGCGGTTGCCCAGTTCAACGCAGCGCTTCAGTGGCCAACCAAGTTCCAACCCGTACAGCAAGGCGCCGCGGAAGGCGTCGCCGCAGCCTGTGGGGTCCAGCACTTCGGTGGCGGGCACACCGGGCACATGGGTGCGCTGGCCTTGTTCCCATATGTCGCAGCCCTCGGCACCCAGCGTCACGATCACGCCAGCGAGATGCGACGTTGACAGCGACTCCAGGCTTTGGCCGGTGCGATCACACAGCATGCGGGCCTCGTAATCATTGACGGCGACCCACGTCGCCTGCGCGACAAAGCGCTTGAGTTCCTCGCCGTCGAACATCGGAAGACCCTGTCCCGGATCGAACACGAACGGAATCTTTGCCGCCGCGAGTTGATGCGCGTGCTCGATCATGGCGTCGCGGCCGTCCGGCGCGATGATGGCAATGCGGATGTCGTCGCGATCGGGTACCGGCGTGAGTTGCGCCGACTGCATCGCGCCGGGATGGAATGCGGTGATCTGGTTGTTGCTGCTGTCGGTGATGATGATGGCTTGGGCGGTGAAGTTGTCCGAGTCGAGCCGCACATGGTCCGTGCACAACCCCCAGTGTGCCAACCGCTGCAGGTACTGCTCGCCGTCACTGCCCAGCGCTGCCAGCACAAGCGGAACACCACCGAGCTGGCTCAATGTGTAGGCGATGTTGCCGGCGCAGCCACCAAATTCGCGCCGAAGCGTGGGCACAAGAAACGAGACGTTGAGGATGTGCACCTGTTCGGGCAGGATCTGTTCGGCAAAGCGGCCGCCAAACATGGTGATGGTGTCAAACGCGAGTGATCCGCAAATCAGGGCAGGCATGGGGGCTCCGGGGAGAGGGGAGTCTCAGGGATAGAAGACTTCAACGGTGTAGCCGCTGACTTTTCGGCCATTGATGGCCAGATTCAGCCGCAAAGGGGTCTCGACACCGGGCGCCAGAACACCACCCACGGGACCGAAGTCAGTGGGCAGCAATGCGCGGCGCGCCACCAGTTCGCCGCTGGTGTCCGTCAGGGACAGGTCGAGCGCGGGCATGGCTACCGGGAAAGATCCGCGGTTTTGCAGTGTGACCACCAGTTTCAACGCTCCCGGCGCATCGGCCCGATCGGCTGGGTTGAGGGCTGAATTTTCAATACTGACCGATTCGATTCGATGCAGCGGGTCGATGCTGCATCCGGCGGCTGCGCACAAGCGGGTCAACCAGGGCTGCGTGACAGGCCAGTGCGCAGCCAGCTGATGCCGAAAGTGATACGCCGTCTGAGAGCCGAGACCCAGCAGCAGTAACAGCGCCACCAAGCCCAGTGCCAGACGCACCGGTGCTCGTTGCCAGCGCTGATCGCGTTCGGCCTGACGCACGAAGCCGGGCGCACCCGCTGGATCGGACATGACCCCAAGCCAGCCCGTCTCGTCGGCTGGCGCCTCCAGGTCTTCGTCGGCAAAGTCTTCGTACTCTGGTGCGTCGACAAATGCATTTCCCGCCTGCGCAGAGGATTCGATGTCGAAGTCGCGCTCTTCCTCAAGTGCGGCTCTCGCAGCCGAGCCCGCGCCGAACGCATGGGCGTTGTCGTGCACTTCCTCGCGGTCGGCATCCGCTGCGTTTTCGGTCTGTTCGTCGTAGGCCTCGGGCGCTGGCGCTGATTCGGGCACGACCTGTTCATTCCAAGCAGGCGGATCTTCGTGCTCCAGGTCGAACAGGCCTTGCTGCGCATCGAATACCGCATGACAGCGGCCACATCGAACCCACCCTTCAGAGACCTTGAGTTGGTCCAGAACGACCCGAAAAATCGTTCCGCAGGCTGTGCAACGGGTGGCAAGACTCATCGTCGAATCATGCCATGCAGTCTCACGCGGGCCGATGTGCTGTCATCAGGATCCAGCCGTCTTCGGCATCGCTGGTGACCAGCTTCAGCCAGGGCGCATAGGCTTCGACCAGTTCATCGGCCTGGCGCTCCAGGATGCCTGCCAGCACCAGATCGCCACCGGCTTGCACATGGGCACAAAGAAGCGGAGCCATGAGTTTGAGTGGAGTCGCCAGGATGTTGGCCAACACCAGCGCGTACACACCATGAGCGATGTCGGGAAGTCCGGCTCGCACGGTCACCCCGTTGTGTCGCGCGTTGTCCATCGTCGCCTTCACCGCATCGGGATCGATGTCCACCGCCTCGATGCCACGCGCCCTGTGCAGCGCAGCACCGATGGCCAGGATGCCCGAGCCGCAGCCGTAATCGAGCACTCGGCTCCACCGTGCGGCGTGCTCGGTCTCGTGCTGCGCTATCCAGCGCAGGCACATGCGCGTGGTCGGATGGGTGCCGGTGCCGAACGCCATGCCCGGGTCAAGCCGTATGACCCGCGTCGCCTGCGCAGGGGTTTCGTGCCAGCTTGGCACCACCCAGAAGTTTGGGGTGACCGGCACGGGCGTGAATTGCGACTGCGTCAGCCGCACCCAGTCCTGATCGACCAGTGGCGTGATCGACTGCAACTGAACAGCGCTCGCCCAGTCCTGCGCGAGCAGCAGATCCACGGCTTCCTGTGCGCCGTCGGCGGCGTCAAACAGCGCCTTCACGATCGAGCGGTCCCAGCCGCTACGCACCACGGGCATGCCGGGTTCACCAAACAGCGCACGCTCGGCCTCGGTGTTGGCATCAGCATCTTCGACGGACACCGACAGCGCACCGAGCTCGTCCATCAGCGCATCGCTCACAGACTCGGCCTCGTCCTGCGGACACAGCAACAGCAACTCGACCATGTCAGTGCTCAGGTGGGCAAGCGGCAGCCATCAACGCTTGTGGCCGCCCATCCACTCCTCAAGGTAGTGGATGCTGGTGCCACCTTCGACGAACTTGGCGTCGACCATCAGCTCGCGGTGCAGCGGGATGTTGGTCGAGATGCCCTCGATCACGGTCTCTGACAAGGCAATGCGCATGCGCGCCAGGGCCTGCTCACGTGTGTCGCCGTGAACGATGATCTTGCCGATCATCGAGTCGTAGTGCGGCGGCACGAAGTAGTTGGCATAGGCGTGCGAATCGACCCGCACTCCCGGCCCTCCCGGCGGGTGCCACGTGGTGATGCGGCCCGGCGATGGTGTGAATTTGTACGGATCTTCGGCGTTGATGCGGCACTCGATCGAGTGCCCGCGCGTTTCCACCTGGCGTTGCGTGAGCGGCAGTTTTTCCATGGCTGCGATGCGGATCTGCATCTGCACGATGTCGATGCCCGTGACCAGTTCGGTCACGGGGTGTTCGACCTGGATGCGAGTGTTCATCTCTATGAAGAAGAACTCCCCGTTCTCGTAGAGGAACTCGAACGTGCCGGCGCCGCGGTAGCCGATCTTCTTGCAGGCCGCTGCGCAGCGCTCGCCCAGACGCTCGATCGCGCGGCGGGGGATGCCCGGCGCAGGCGCTTCTTCGATGATCTTCTGGTGGCGACGTTGCATCGAGCAGTCGCGGTCACCCAACCACAGCGCATTGCGGTGCTGGTCGGCGAGCACCTGGATTTCGATGTGCCGCGGGTTCTGGAGAAATTTTTCCATGTACACCGCCGGGTTGCCAAAGGCAGCGCCGGCTTCGGTGCGCGTGGTCTGCACCGCGTGCAGCAGCGCGGCTTCTGTGTGCACCACCCGCATGCCGCGCCCGCCACCACCACCCGAGGCCTTGATGATCACCGGGTATCCGATGGCGCGCGCTGCCTTGACGATTTCGCGCGGGTCTTCACCGAGCGCACCTTCACTGCCCGGCACACACGGCACGCCCGACTTGATCATGGCCTGCTTGGCGGACACCTTGTCTCCCATCATGCGTATGCATTCAGGGGACGGCCCGATGAACGTGAAACCGCTGCGCTCAACACGTTCCGCGAAATCGGCGTTTTCGGACAGGAAGCCGTATCCGGGGTGGATGGCCTCTGCATCGGTGACTTCGGCGGTCGAGATGATCGCCGGCATGTTCAGGTAGCTCAGCGATGACGCAGCCGGTCCGATGCACACCGCCTCATCAGCGAGCTTGACGTATTTGGCCTCGCGGTCGGCCTCGGAATAGACCACCACCGACTTGATGCCGAGTTCACGGCACGCGCGCTGGATGCGCAGGGCGATCTCGCCGCGGTTGGCTATGAGTATTTTCTTGAACATCAACGAACGCGGCTCACTCGACGATGAACAGGGGCTGGCCGAACTCCACCGCTTGGCCGTTCTCGCACAGCACGCGGGTGACCTTGCCGGACTTGTCGGCTTCGATCTCGTTCATGATCTTCATGGCTTCGATGATGCAGATGGCTTCGCCTTCTTTGACGTCCGAGCCGATGTCGGCCAGTGGCTTGCCGCCGGGGCTCGCTGCCCGGTAGAACGTGCCGACCATCGGTGACTTCACCACGTGGCCGGATTCCACGGGCACCTCAGCAACAGCGAGCGCAACGGGTTGAGCCGCCGTTGCAGGCAGCGACATCGCGGGTGCCGGTGCGTAGCTCACGGTCGCGGCGCGAGGGTCGGCCTTCACGATGCGCACCTTGCCTTCGGCTTCGGTGATTTCGAGCTCCGAGATGTTCGATTCCGACACCAGATCGATCAGCGTCTTGAGTTTGCGTAAGTCCATGCGAGAGCTCCAACAGGGTGTCTGGTCAGACGTGGGACAGGGGCTTCGTGCTGCGCCGGACCGGGAATGGCCCGCCTTGCGGCGCACACACAGGGGTTGGCGGGTCAGCGGCTGGCGTGGTGCATCGCGTGATCCAGGGCCAGGCGGTAGCCATCGGCGCCCAGCCCACAAATCACACCCACGGCCAGATCGGAAAAATAGGAATGGTGGCGAAACGGCTCGCGCCGGTGAATGTTCGACAAGTGCACCTCAATGAACGGAAGGTTCACGGCGGCCAACGCATCGCGCAGACCCACGCTGGTGTGGGTCAGCGCAGCCGGGTTGATGATGATGAACTGGCTTCCATCCGTGCGTGCAGCCTGCACGCGGTCGATGAGCGCTCCTTCGTGATTGCTTTGGAACGTGTGCACCACCGAGCCGGCCTGGGCAGCGGCCTGCACCAGATCGGCGTCGATCTGCTCCAGCGTGCGGCTGCCATAGACGCCGGGTTCGCGGGTTCCCAGCAAATTCAGGTTGGGTCCATGGAGCACGAGGATTTGCATGTAGATGATTCGGCACGCCTCTCGGGTGCCGGGTCGCTGGTCTGCAGGGGGCGGACTTTACGCTGTTTGAAGTGCGATGGCGCCTTTTGAAGTCAAATTGACGCCACGCCGCTTGATGACCATGGTCAAGTGCGATGGTGAATCAAACGCCGGCCTGGGTCGCCCAGCGAGCCAGATCGGCGGGTTTCAATGCGCCCAGCTTTCGGTCGATCACCCTTCCTTCGCTACCGAGCACCACGGTGAACGGCAGTGAGCCTTCCGCGTTGCCCAGCGTGCGCGCCAGTTCGCTGCCATCCAGCCCCGCCAGCCCGATCGGGAAACTCACCGGTCGCCGCGACAGAAACTCGCGCACCGGGGTGGGGCTGTCGACCGCGAGCCCCAACACATGCCAGCCGCGAGCTTGCTGCTGACGGTGGAACTCGTCGATCAGGGGCATCTCCCTGACACAGGGCGGACACCAGGTCGCCCAGAAATTCAGCAGCAGCGGCGCCCCGCGCAGGCTCGCCAGCGCCAGCTCACCACCGCCGGGCTGTTCGAAGCGCAGGGCCCAGAACTGGGCGCCCGGCACATCGGCAGAGCCGTCGGCCGGTTCATTGCGGCGGGCAAAACCGGCGCCTGCCGCCAGCGCTGCGGCCGCCACTCCCCCCAACACCCAGGTGCGTCGATTCATGTCGGGTCCTCCATTCGTTGTCGCAGCGCAGGCAAGTCGCCGCGCTGGGTCTGTCCGCTGGCATCGGGCTTGAGGCTGCCGCGCAGGTCGTCGTGGTCAAGTACCGTGAGGAACACGGTGACCTCTTCGCCGAGCGCGCGACTCGGGCTGCTCACGCTCAGCACATCGACGGGCAGGTTGCGCGGGCCGGGCTGGCTGCCAATGTCGAAGTCGATGCCCCGGTTGAGCATGCCCATCTCGGCGGCCTTCGGGTCGTCGCAATACAACTCGATGTGCACGCTCGACAGGCGGGTGGCGGTGCCGCGCCACACCGCGCCGGTGAGGTGCGGCCGGAACTCTTCGAGTCGCTTCATCCAAACGGCAGCCACTTCGCGCAGGGCCGCCAACTCGGCCGGCTGGGTGTCGGAACAAAACAGTGCCAGATAGGCGCGCACCTCGTCTTCCACGGCGGTGTTGTCAGGCAGTGCCGCGGAGCGTGTGCTTCGTTTGCCCAGATCGCGCGCCGCGCGGCGTTTGGCGGGGCCGTACTCCAGGCCTTCTTCCACCACCAGGCGAGCCGCGACGGCGGCGATTTCGGCGGTCAGGTCAGAAGACATGGCTGCAGGACGCGGTGGCGTGTCAAGGCAACTCGACCGCGCCCATGCGGGCTGCCACCGTGGCCGCGCGCGACAGCAGGTAGGGCGAGTCGGGACGTTTTTCGAAGCGCTTGGGTGCTGGCAGCATCACGGCCAGCCGAGCCGCTGCCATCGGCGTGAGCTGTGCCGCGCTGGTGTGAAAGTAGTGCTGCGCTGCAGCCTCGGCGCCGAAGATGCCCTCGCCCCACTCGACGCTGTTGAGGTAGATCTCGAGGATGCGACGTTTGTCGAGCATCGCCTCGAGCATGAAGGTCAGCACGAACTCCTGCGCCTTGCGCAGCAGATGGCGCTCGCTGCTCAAAAACAGGTTTTTCGCCAGTTGCTGTGTGATCGTCGAGCCACCGATCACCTTGGCTTCGAGCTTGCGTGGGGCCCGTGCTTCTACACGTGCGTTGATCGCTTCGGTGCGGGTCTGCGCTTTCTGGTTGCGCTCCCACGCCTTTTCGAGCGCGTCCCAGTCCACGCCGTTGTGTTCGGCGAAGCCGGCATCCTCCGAGGCGATGACGGCGCGCTTGAGGTTGGACGAAATCTGCGAGTCATCCACCCAGCGCTGGCTCCAGCCGACCGAATGCTGATCACTCAGAAGGCGCCAGATCTCGGACCGCTGGAAGCTCGTTGAGGCGGGGTCAACGATGGTCATCAGTCCGATGCGCAGCGCAAAGTACAGCTGCAGCGAAAGCAGCGCCAGAGCCACGAGCCCGACGAATCGCAGCAGCGAAGTGCGTGGACTTTTTTTCATGAGGCAGTCGCCGCAGCGGCGGCCAGCCTGCCTTGAAGCGCCGCGAGCACCGCAGCGGTTTCGGGGCGCACGCCGCGCCAGACCCCGAATGACTCGGCGGCCTGCTCGACCAGCATGCCCAGCCCGTCGCGCCCTCGTGCGCCATGGGCGGCAGCCCATTCCAGGAAAGGCAGAGCGGCAGCGCCGTACATCATGTCGAGCGCGAGCGTTCCGGTGCGCAGCGAGCCGGCTGGCACCGGCACGCCGGCGGAATGCAGGCTGCTGGCGCTGGCGTTGACCACCACGTCGAATTCCCGGCCCGGGTGCTGCAGGCTGGTCACGCGAAGGCTCACCCCGTGCGACGCCGCCCATGGGGCATGCCGCGCGGCAAGCGCCTCGGCCTTGTCAGCGGTGCGGTTGCACAGGACCACTTCGGCGGGGCCGGCAGCGATCAGTGCCCCCAAGGCGCCGGCTGCGGCGCCACCGGCGCCGATCAGCAGGACGCGTGCGCGCGCCAGCGGCACGCCGGCGTTGTGCTCGATATCGCGTACCAGCCCTGCGCCATCGGTGTTGTCAGCGAGCCAGCATCCGGCGTCAAAGCGCAGCAGGTTGGCCGCTTGCGCCAGCTCAGCTCGCTCGGTGACCTGTGCACCCAGCGCAAACGCCGCGAACTTGAACGGCACCGTGACATTGCAGCCACGAGCCGGACCACTCCCTGCAACGGCATCGGCCGCGAATTCACCCACGCTGCCGCCAGGTGCATCGGCGAAGTGTTGGACCGCCCGCGCGAATTCGCCGTCTGCGAGTGGGCACAGCAGCCGCCCATAGCGCAGCGCCTGCCCGGTGGCTGCCGCGAACATGGCATGGATGAACGGCGATTGGCTGTGGGCCACCGGGTGGCCCGCCACGGCGTAGTGGTCAATGGGTGTCATCAGTGGTTCATTCGGCGGGGGAGGGGCTTTCCACCGTGGTCTCGAGACCGTCTTCGCGCGTGAAGCGAAACCGCGAGGTGATCACCAACTCGTCGACCTCGGCGCGCATCCTGGATGAGAACGGACCGAAAGGGCCGGCCGTGCGAACGATCGCGATCGCCTGCCGGTCGAGTACCGGTGAGTTCGAGGGGCGCACGATCTCGGTGTCGATCACGCGACCGGCGGCGTCGATGGTCACGTTCATCGTCAACTCGCCGTAGAGCTTTTTGCCACCTTGTTCAGGGAAGTGGCTGGTGCCACGCTCTTCGATCTTGCGGCGCAGCCTGTCGTAGTACTGCGCGTAGGTCGCTTCGCGGGTGGCTGGGCTGATGTAGCGCTTCTTGGGGCGGGCGTTTTCCTCGTTGACCCGCTTTTCGATTTGCGCAAGCAACTGCACCAGTTGGCGCCGGTGCTCTTCCTTGGCACGTTCGCTGGGGGACCCCTCGTCGTGACGGGCATCCATGGCTGGTAGCAAAGCCAGCTCGCGGCGTACCTTTGTGAGCAACTGCTGCTGCGCTTGTTGCAACTGCTCGATCAGCTTGCGCGAGGTTTCCTCGGCATCGCCCAATTCGGTCTGAGCCGATGGCAGCAGCGGTGAGGTGGCTCGTCCGGCGTCGGCTTCGCCACCGCCGGCCAGTGAAACCTGAGCGATGGCCTGTGCACGATCAGGCGGGGTGCTTGAGCGCGAGTTGACCAGGATCACCTCGAGAGGTGTGTCCGAGAAGATTCGCTTGAAGCGCTCGGGGTCGACGAAGCGAATCGTCAGAAGGGCGGCATGCACCGCCACCGAAAAAATCAGTGCAATGGAGAGCGGCGACAGCTTGCCGGACATGCGATCAGGTGGGGGGTCGGGTGTTCAAGGCGCTGCCACCGCGGTATCGGCGGCGTCCTCGGCCGGCGTGTCCTGCACGTCGATGGCCAGCGTGAGCGGCCCGGCCGCATCGGCTCCGTCATCGGTGGCCTCATCGGGCTCGATCGCGTCATCGGCTTCGGCCGCCGGGTCGTCGATGCGGGCGAGCACGCTGGCGTGCAGGTCAAGTGTGAGCAGATCGTTGCCGGTGAGACGAACGCGAACCTGGGCTCCGCGCGGCAAAGCCTCCGCGCCAATCGCGCGAAACACCAGGGGCAGCGTGTCGGCCCGCACCAGCCCGTCTTTCATCACCGTCGCCTCCAGCTCGCTGATGCCTTCCTGGGTCAGGTGCCTGAGCGTCCAGTAGCGTTCGATCGCTGACTGGAAGGCGTTGTAGGCGCTGTAGGCGGCTTCGAACCCCGAGATGATCGCGAACAGCGCGGTGTCCTTGGGCTTGAACGGCGCGACCAATGCGGCGGTGCGCCCATGTCGCACGCAGGCAATGATCTGCCACTGATTGACCAGATCGACGTAGCGCCGCAATGGCGAGGTGGCCCAGGTGTACTGCGCGACGCCCATGCCCGCGTGCGGCGCCGGGCGTGTGCCCATGCGCACCTTGACGCCGGGTGCCATGCTGGCCTGACTGCGGTAGATGCCAGGCACGCCGTTGTTCGCGATCCAGCCGCCCCACGTGCTGTTCGCCAGGATCATCGCCTCGGCCACGATCAGATCCAGCGACGAGCCACGCGTGCGCGTGCTGATGAGCACCCGCTCGTCGCCGCGCGGGGCGTCGGTTGGCTCGGCGCCTTCGGTGGCTTCGAGCCGGAAGTTGTAGTCGGGATGGTTGAAGTTTTCGGGCTTGCCGCGCAACACCTCGCGGCCGGCCTTCAGGTGCCGCGCCAGGCGGTAGGCAAAAGCCAGTTCGGGGGCGAAGTCGTAGTTGGCCGGTTGCTCGCCGGTCAGCGTGGCTTCGGTGATCACACCATCGAGTTGGTCATGCCGCAAGTTGGCGGCGATCGGCACCTTGTCGATCCGGGTTTCGCTGGCGGTGACTTCCAGCGAGGCTTCGTCCATCGTCACGTACAGCGACACGGCCGGGCACGCGCGCCCGGCCATGAGCGTGTAGACCTGAACCACGTCGTCGGGCAGCATGGTCAGCTTGTGGCCTGGCATGTAGACGGTGGAAAAACGATCGCGCGCCAGCTTGTCGACCGCACTGTCGGGCGAGATGGCCAGCGCCGGTGCGGCGATGTGCACGCCAAACACCACGGTCCCGCTGCCCAGCCCCTGCACCGACAGCGCGTCATCGATCTCGGTGGTTTGCGAATCGTCGATCGAAAACGCCCGCACGGGTGCCAGCTCCAGCGTTTCCTTGATCGCGGGCGCCTCAAGCGGTGGGAAGCCGGTGCCCTTGGGGAAGTGCTCGAACAAGAAGCGCTTCCAGTGAAACTGATACGGCGAGTCGATCGCGCCGGCGCCGGTCAGCAGCTCCAGCGGGGCCTTTTGAGAGCGCCGGGCTGCTTCGACCACGGCCTTGTACTCGGGGCCGTTCTTGTCGGGCTTGAAAAGAATCTTGTAGAGCTGCTCGCGCACCGGTGCCGGGCACACGCCGGAGGCGAGTTCGACCGCCCAGGCCTCGATTTGTGCGACTTGCTGCTTCTTGCGCTCGATGCCCAGCAGCGCGGCCTTCACGGTTTCTTCGGGCGCCTTCTTGAAGCTGCCCTTGCCGAGACGGCGAAAGTAGTGCGGCGCTTCGAACAGGCGAAACAGCGAGGCGGCCTGCTGCACGAGGCCCGCCTTGGCATCGAAGTAGTCGCGCGCCAGATCGGCGAAACCGAATTCGCCGTCAGGCGCGAATTCCCAGGCCAGATCGAGATCGATGTCGCGCGCCAGAACCTGGGCTTCGGCAACCAGCTCGGCCGGCTGTGGCTTGTCGAACTTGAGCATCACGTTGGCCGATTTGACCTTCACGCGCTTGCCCGAGTCGAGTTCGACCTGCATCGAACTGTCGGCCTCGGACATCACTCGCCCGGCGTGGAACTTTCCTGCTTCTTCATAGAGGGCGTACATAGGCGTGGAATTGTCGTCCATGCCTCAGCCCGCAGCAGGCGTGCAGGCCGTGGACGTCAAGGCGAGGCGAGGCCGGGAAACGCCCACAGCAAAGTGGCGGTCATCGTGACGTAGCGGGCGAACTTGCCGATCGCCATGTAGATCACACAGGGCCAGAAGGGCAGCTTGAGCCACCCTGCGACCGAGCACAGCGGATCGCCCACGATCGGCAACCACGCCAGCAGGCAGGCTTTTGCCCCATAGCGCTCCAGCCAGCGCGTGGCTTTTTGATGCGACGCCGTGGAGTGTGGTGGCGCCTCCCCCGCGGCGTTGGCTTGCGACTCACGCCTGGCCTGCAGCCGGCGCACGGCGTTGCCCGCGCCCAGTCCCATCCACCAACTCACCATGCCGCCCAGCGTGTTGCCCACGGTGGCCACCAGCACGGCCGGCCAGAACAGATGCGGGTTCAGTTTGACCAAGGCGAAAACCGCGGGCTCCGAACCCAGCGGCAGTAGCGTGGCAGAGATGAACGACACCACGAACAGGGTGCTCAGCCCGACTTCGGGCAGGGCCAGCGTGACCATCAACCACGCCAGCAACGACTGCATCCAAACTTCCATCTCAGGGATTATCGGGATGCGGTCCGGGCCCCCGGACCATCCGGACCCGACGCTATACTCTGCCTCCTTTTTAAGCAGATGCGGCCCTTCCACCCCATGAACATCGGCCACATTCCGCTGACAAACAATTTGTTTGTTGCGCCGATGGCGGGGGTCACCGACCGGCCTTTCCGGCAGTGGTGCAAGCGTCTGGGGGCTGGCTACGCGGTCAGCGAGATGGTCACTTCGCGTCGCGAGTTGTGGACCAGCCTGAAGACCAGCCGCCGATCGAACCACGACGGTGAGGTCGATCCCATTGCGGTGCAGATTGCCGGCACCGACCCGCTCATGATGGCCGAGGCCGCGGCCTACAACATCGATCGCGGCGCGCAAATCATCGACATCAACATGGGTTGCCCGGCCAAGAAGGTGTGCAACGTCTGGGCCGGCTCGGCGCTGATGCAAAACGAACCGTTGGCCCTGGCCATCATCAGCGCGGTGGTGGCTGTTTGCGAGCCGCGCCGCGTGCCGGTGACGCTCAAGATGCGAACCGGTTGGTGCCACGGCGAGCGCAATGCGCTGGTGCTGGCGCGCGCGGCCGAGAGTGCCGGCATCGCAATGGTCACGGTGCATGGGCGTACCCGCGAACAGGGCTACAGCGGCTTGGCCGAGTACGACACGATCGCTGCCGTCAAGGCCGCGCTGAGCATTCCGGTGGTGGCCAATGGCGACATTGACAGCCCTGAAAAGGCCCGCGAGGTGCTGCGCTACACCGGGGCCGATGCGCTCATGATCGGCCGCGCGGCGCAGGGCCGACCGTGGATATTTCGCGAGATCGCGCACTTTCTGTCCACCGGCGAGCACCTGCCGGCCACGCCTGTCTTGCAGGCGCGACAGTGGTTGCTCGATCACTTGGTCGATCACTACAGCCTTTACGGCGAACTCGCTGGCGTTCGCACTGCGCGCAAGCACATCGGCTGGGCGGTGCGTTCACTCCCCGGCGGTGAAGCCTTCCGCGCCGGCATGAACCGGCTCGAGACTTGCAAGGATCAGATTCAAGCGGTGGGCGAGTTCCTCCATGGGCTGGCCGATAGCCAACCGCTTTGGCCGGCGATCGGCCACGCCAGTTCCCCCAAGACATGCGATGTCCCCATCGCTGCCAACCACGCTTCCATTCGATTGACAGCATGAGCACCAAGCGACAGATAGAAGACTGTGTCCGGGACCGCCTCGAGGACTATTTCACCGACCTGGATGGCGTCGAACCGGCGGCGATGTACGACATGATCCTGAAAGTGGTCGAGCGGCCGCTGCTTGACGTCGTGATGAAGCACGCCGACCAGAACCAGAGCCGCGCCGCCGAGTGGTTGGGCATCAACCGCAACACGCTGCGCCGCAAGCTGCTCGAGCACAAGCTGCTCGACTGAACCTGCGTCAGGCGAAGGCGCCTGCACTGCCTTCGCCTGACGCCTTTGAACGTCTTTTTCGATCACTCTTCAGGATCTTCCATGCACGCGCTCCTCTCCGTATCCGACAAGACCGGCGTCCTTGAATTTGCCCGCGGGCTGGCCGCGCTGGGCTTCAAGCTGCTGTCGACCGGCGGCACCGCCAAGTTGCTCGCCGAGGGCGGCCTCGCGGTCACCGAGGTGGCCGACCACACCGGTTTCCCCGAGATGCTCGATGGCCGCGTGAAGACGCTGCACCCGAAGATCCATGGCGGCTTGCTGGCGCGTCGTGACCTGCCTGAGCACCGCGCCGCGCTCACCGAGCACGGCATCGACACCATCGATTTGCTGGTGGTCAACCTGTACCCGTTCGAGGCCACGGTGGCCAAGGCCGGCTGCACGCTCGAAGATGCGATCGAGAACATCGACATTGGCGGGCCGGCGATGGTTCGTTCGGCCGCCAAGAACTGGGAGCATGTGGCGGTGCTGACCGATGCGGCGCAATACGCCGGCGTGCTGGCCGAGCTGCAAGCCCATGGCGCAGTGCAGCGCTGCACGCGATTCGCGCTGGCGGTTGCAGCCTTCAATCGCATCTCGAACTACGACGCGGCGATCAGCGATCACCTGTCGTCGCTGACTCTGGCCGTCGAAGGCGAGCCCACGCGCAGCGAGTACCCGGCGCAAAGCAACGGCCGCTTCGTCAAGTTGCAAGACCTGCGCTACGGCGAGAACCCGCACCAGAGTGCCGCGTTCTACCGCGACCTGAACCCGGCCCCCGGCTCGTTGGTCACCGCCGTGCAGTTGCAAGGCAAGGAGCTTTCGTACAACAACATCGCCGATGCCGATGCGGCCTGGGAATGCGTCAAGTCGTTCGGGCCTGACGACGCGGCTGCAGCGTGCGTGATCGTCAAGCACGCCAACCCGTGCGGCGTGGCGTTGGCGGCCAGTGCCGCCGAGGCCTACTCGCAGGCCTTCAAGACCGACCCGACCTCGGCCTTCGGCGGAATCATTGCCTTCAACGTCGAGGTTGATGCCGAGGCTGCTCGTCGCGTGGCCGCACAGTTCCTCGAGGTGCTGATCGCGCCGTCGTACACCGCCGAGGCGCTGGCCGTCTTGTCGGCCAAGACGGCCACGCGCGTGTTGCGCATCCCGCTCGACGGCGTGGACCGCGCCGGTGCCACTGCCTGGTCGCGCGGGCGCAACCAGCAAGACATCAAGCGTGTGGGTTCGGGGCTGCTGATCCAGGGTGCCGACGACCACGAGGTCCTGCGCAGCGAGCTGAAGGTGGTGACCCGCTTGCAGCCCACCGAAGCGCAATGGGTCGATCTGCTGTTTGCCTGGAAGGTCGCCAAGTACGTCAAGAGCAACGCCATCGTGTTTTGCGGTGGTGCCATGACGCTGGGCGTCGGGGCAGGGCAGATGAGCCGCATCGATTCGGCACGCATTGCCAGCATCAAGGCCGCCAACGCCGGGCTGACGCTGGCCGGCTCGGCGGTGGCGAGCGACGCGTTCTTTCCGTTCCGTGACGGGCTCGACGTGGTGTGCGATGCAGGAGCGACGTCGGTCATCCACCCGGGCGGCTCGGTGCGCGATGCCGAGGTGATCGCTGCTGCCGACGAGCGTGGCATCGCGATGGTGCTGACCGGGGTGAGGCACTTCCGGCACTGAGCCGCAGCCTTATCACCGACCCATGCGCATCCTGGGCATCGATCCCGGCCTGAGAACCACCGGCTTTGGCGTCATCGAGTCCGAGGGTGCCACTCTGGCGTATGTCGCCAGCGGCACGATCAAGACCGATGCCGTCGATATCGGGCAATTGCCGGCGCGCCTGAAGATCATCTATGACGGCATACGCGAGGTGAGCGCACGCTACGCGCCAGACTGCGCGGCGGTGGAGATCGTTTTTGTGAACGTCAACCCGCAGTCGACGCTGTTGCTCGGTCAGGCGCGGGGCGCTGCCATCACCGGATTGGTCAGCGCGGGACTGGATGTGGCGGAGTACACCGCGCTGCAGATGAAAAAGGCCATCGTCGGCCATGGTCATGCCCGCAAGGAGCAGGTGCAGGAGATGGTGATGCGGTTGCTGGCGCTGCCCGGCTTGCCCGGTAAAGACGCCAGCGACGCTTTGGGACTGGCCATCTGCCACGCCCATGCGGGCGCTTCGTTTGCCGCCATGGCCAAGGGCGCAACCCTGGTGCGGCGCTCGCATGCGCAGTTCAAGGGCGGGCGCACCTACTGAGCCCTGCCCGGCCTTCGGTCGCCCACGACGCGGCCACCCTGACCCCTACAATTTTTATCCGAGCCCAACGAAAGCCGAACCGATGAATCCTGTGTCGCCCCCCGCCAACGATCCCACTGAATCGACGGTCGACCTGACCCATGTGCTGCCGCGAGACAAGGCTGAAATCCTGGCGCAGGCGCTGCCCTACATCCGCAAGTTTCACGGCAAGACCATCGTGATCAAGTACGGCGGCAACGCCATGACCGACCCCGCCTTGCAGCAGGACTTCGCTGAGGACGTGGTGCTGCTCAAGCTGGTCGGCATGAACCCGGTGGTGGTGCACGGTGGCGGCCCGCAGATCGAGGACGCGCTGGCCAAGATCGGCAAGAAGGGCACCTTCATTCAGGGCATGCGGGTGACAGACGACGAGACGATGGAAGTCGTTGAATGGGTGCTCGCCGGTCAGGTGCAACAAGACATCGTCGGTCTGATCAACGTCGCGGGCGGCAAGGCGGTGGGCCTGACAGGGCGCGACGGCGGGTTGATCCGTGCGCGCAAGCTGCGCATGCACGACCTCAACGACCCGTCCAAGGAGTACGACGTGGGCCAGGTCGGCGAGATCGAGTCGATCGACCCCAGCGTGGTCAAGGCGTTGCAGGATGACCAGTTCATTCCCGTCATTTCGCCGCTCGGCTTCGGCGCCAACAACGAGAACTACAACATCAACGCCGACGTGGTGGCCGGCAAGCTTGCCGAGGTGCTCAAGGCCGAGAAGCTGATGATGTTGACCAATATCCCCGGTGTGCTCGACAAAAACGGCCAGTTGCTGACCAACCTGACTGCGCGCGAGATTGACGACCTGTTCGCCGACGGAACCATCAGCGGCGGCATGCTGCCCAAGATCGCCAGTGCGCTCGATGCAGCCAAGAACGGCGTCAACACGGTGCACATCATTGACGGGCGCGTGCCGCACGCCATGTTGCTCGAGGTGCTGACCGAGCAGGCCTACGGCACGATGATCCGTTCACATTGAAGCCGGTCGGGCGTCGGGTCTGGCTGTTCGACCTCGACAACACCCTGCACGACGCCAGCGCAGCGTCGTTCGCGCCGACCAACGTGGCGATGACGCAGTACATCGTCGATCACTTGGGCTTTTCACATGAAGAGGCCGGCTCGCTGCGCCAGCATTACTGGCTGCACTACGGTGCGACGATGCTGGGGCTGGTGCGGCATCAAGGGGTGAAGGCCTAGAACTTCCTCGAGACCACTCATCAGCTGCCGGGTCTGGAGTCTCGCCTGCGCACCAGCGCGCATGACCGTGCCGTGCTGCGCCGGCTTGCCGGACGCAAGTACATCCTGACCAACGCGCCGCGCAACTACGCGCTGCGCGTGCTCAATGCCCTGCGCCTGGCCGACTGCTTCGATGGCGTGATCAGCGTCGAGGACATGCGCATGTTCGGCCACCACCGCCCCAAACCCGACGCGCGCATGTTTCGCCACATGGCCGCGAGACTGAAGGTTTCAACGCATCGCTGCACGCTGGTCGAAGACACGCTTGAGCATCAGAAGTCCGCGCGAAGCGTGGGCATGCGCACGGTGTGGATGCAGCGTTACTGGCCGGTGCAAGCCGGCGTTCGCCCCAGTAAAAAGCCTGCTTATGTGTGTGCCAGAATCAAATCACTGCAGCGTTTGTTGGCGCTGTGAGCGCCCTCCGACATCTGATCGGCGGTGGCTTTGAGTCGATTTCAGTGGTGCCCACGTCATGACCAACCGCCCCGACGACAACGCTCTTGACAGCGCAGCTGCAGCGACCGAACCCACCTCCGTCAGCGAGGCGCGCAAACGCCCCAAGCCCGGGGAACGTCGAGTCCAGATCCTGCAAACGCTGGCGGCCATGCTGGAGCAGCCGGGCGCCGAACGCATCACGACGTCTGCTTTGGCATCGCGCCTGGGGGTGAGCGAGGCTGCCCTTTATCGGCACTTCGCCAGCAAGGCGCAGATGTTCGAAGGGTTGCTCGACTTCATCGAAACCAGCGTCTTTTCGCTCATCAATCAGATCGCCGAGCGCGAACCCGCCGGTGCCCACCAGGCTCGTCGCACGGTGAGCGCACTGCTGCAGTTTGCCGAAAAGAACCCGGGCATGGTGCGGGTGATGGTGGGCGATGCGCTGGTGTTCGAACACGACCGACTCGGCGCGCGCATGGTGCAGTTCTTCGACCGCATCGAGTCTCAGCTGCGCATCGGATTGCGCCAAGGCGGTGATGCGGCGGGATCGCTCAGCGCTTCGGCTGATGCACAGGTGCAAGCGTCCCTGTTGACCGCGTTCGCGGTCGGTCGCTTGCAGCGCTACGCACGCTCGGGTTTCAAGCGTCAACCGACCGAGCAACTCGAGGCTGCCCTGCGTTTGATCGCACTCTAGTCGATGTGGTGTTGGGCGCGCCGCGCCGAATCTCCCCCTCGCTACACTGCCGGCCACCCGAGCCTTGCGCTGTCGCGCCCTACCTGTATGTCGACCCTCCCTGACCCATTGCTGCATCTTGTGGCGCGCGCCGAAGCGCTGTTGTCACGATTGGAAAGCGTCTTGCCACACCCGCTCGTGGCGCCCGACTGGAACGCCTCGACGGCGTTTCGCTATCGCCGACGCCAAGGTGCTGCCGCGCTGGAGCCGGTGCGCCACATGGCGCCGATCCGGCTTAGCGATCTGGTGGAAGTCGAGGCTCAAAAAGAACGCCTTCTGCGCAACACCGAACAGTTCGTGGCGGGCCGTCCGGCGAACAACGTGCTGCTGACGGGCGCTCGGGGCACCGGCAAGAGTTCGCTCATCAAGGCGTGCTTGAATGAATTTGCGGCCCAGGGCCTGCGGCTGATCGAAGTCGACAAGGCCGATCTGGTCGACCTGTCCGATCTGGTCGATCTGGTGGCCGAGCGGCCCGAGCGTTTCGTGGTGTTCTGCGACGACCTCAGCTTTGATGAAGGCGAGCCCGGCTACAAAGCGCTCAAGTCGGTGCTCGACGGCTCGGTTTCGCAGGCCAGCGACAACGTGCTGATCTACGCCACGAGCAACCGCCGCCACCTGCTGCCCGAGTACATGGCGGAGAACCTGACCTACCAGCACAAGGAAGACGGCGAGGTGCACCCCGGCGAGGTGGTCGAGGAAAAGATCTCGCTGAGCGAGCGCTTTGGTCTGTGGGTGAGCTTCTATCCGTTCACGCAGGATGAGTACCTCGCGATCGTGGCGCAGTGGCTGCAGGGTTATGGATTTGGCGAGGCGGCGATTGCCGCAGCGCGTCAGGAAAGCCTGGTGTGGGCGCTCGAACGCGGGTCGCGCTCGGGGCGTGTGGCGTATCAGTTCGCCAAGGACTACGGTGGAAGGCACGCGGCTTGAGCACCCAGCCGCGGGTGCCGGTGGATGTGGCGGTGGGCGTGCTCATCGACGGCGAGGGGCGCTTCCTGATGACCTCGCGACCCACCGGCAAGGTCTACGCCGATCACTGGGAGTTTCCGGGCGGAAAGCTTGAGGTGGGCGAGACCGTGGCGCAGGCTCTGCACCGCGAACTCAACGAAGAACTCGGCATTGACATCGGGGCGGCACATCCATGGCAGGTCGAGATCGTCGACTACCCGCACGCCTTGGTGCGGTTGCACTTTTGCAAGGTCTACGAATGGACCGGTGAATTCGAGATGCGCGAGGGTCAGTCCATGTCCTGGCAGCAGTTGCCGGTGACGGTGCGACCGGTGTTGCCGGGCACGATCCCGGTGCTGCGCTGGTTTGCCGGGGAGCGCCAGCACCTGGGTCCCACACACGCTGATTGATCGGGCGCAAGTGCTGTCTCGGCCCGTTGCTACACTGGCTCGATGACCTGGATTGACGATGTGAAGTGGGACGCGCAGGGGCTGGTGCCGGTGATCGCGCAAGAGCTCGGCAGCAACGACGTGCTGATGTTTGCCTTCATGAACCGCGAGGCGCTGCAACGCACGGCCGAGCTCGGTGAGGCGGTCTATTGGAGCCGCTCGCGCGGGCGCCTGTGGCACAAGGGTGAGGAGTCCGGCCACATCCAGAAGGTCCACGAAATGCGCATCGATTGCGACAACGATGTGGTGCTGTTGAAGGTCGAGCAGCTTGGGCACGAGCCTGGCATCGCCTGCCACACCGGGCGCCACTCCTGTTTTTTCCAGCGCCACCAGGACGGTGGCTGGCACGCGGTAGATCCGGTGCTCAAGGACCCGGAGCACATCTACCGATGAACCCGACTGAACAAACGATGCCCTTGTCGCAAGACGTCCTCGCCCGACTGGCTGAGGTCATCGAAGCGCGCAAGGCCGGCGACCCGGACAAGAGCTACGTGGCGCGCCTGTTCCACAAAGGCACCGACGCCATCTTGAAGAAGATCGGCGAGGAGGCCACTGAAACCGTGATGGCAGCCAAGGACGGCGACCCGCAAAAGCTGGTCTACGAGGTGGCCGATCTGTGGTTCCACTCGATGCTCGCTCTCAGCGCCTTCGGCCTGAAGCCGGCAGACGTGCTGGCCGAGTTGCAGCGCCGCGAAGGGCTTTCGGGTCTGGAGGAATTTGCCGCGCGCAAGCTCAAGGACCGTGAGTCCAGCGGCACATGAACACCGATGGCCTTCGCGAGTCGGGTGAGTCGCTCAAGACGCTCGGGCACATCAGCTATGCGTTGCACACCGTGGTGGCCGTGGGTGCGGTGCTGCCCGGTGTTCAGGCGAGCGTGGCGCTGCTCATCGTGGCGTTCGTGCTGGATCTGGTCAAAAGATCGGATGCCGAAGGCACCTGGCAGGAGTCGCACTATCGATGGCGCATCCGCACGGTGCTGTGGGCAGCGGTCCTGTACCTGCTGACGTCTCCGCTGTGGCTGCTGTTGCTCGCTCCGGGCTGGATTGCCTGGGGGTTGGTGTCGATCTGGTTTCTATACCGTGTGGTTCGCGGCTGGATGAACCTGAACCGCAACCAGCCGATGCTTCTGCCTTGAGCCTTTTCCCCTTGATCACTGTCCCACAGGTGCTTTGATGACACACGACCCGAACTGCCTTTTCTGCAAGATCGTTGCAGGCCAGATCCCGAGCCGCAAGGTCTTCGAGGACGACGACATCCTGGTGTTTCACGACATCAATCCATGGGCGCCGGTACATCTGCTGCTCATTCCAAAGCAGCACATTGCCACGCATGCCGATGTGACACCTGAGCATGCCGCCCTGCTGGGCAAGATGATGGCGATGGTTCCTGTGCTCGCGCGCGACGCGGGTGCGACCAATGGTTTTCGAACCATCATCAACACGGGCCGAGACGGCGGGCAGGAGGTCTATCACCTGCACATGCATCTGATCGGCGGCGCCCGTCCCTGGAAGCAGGGCTGACCTAGAATCCGCGGTCCTCTACAGGGAGTTAAAGCATGGGAACATTCAGCATCTGGCATTGGCTGATCGTCTTGGTGATCGTGGTGCTCGTGTTCGGCACCAAGAAGCTCAAGAACATCGGGTCTGACCTCGGTGGCGCTGTCAAGGGCTTCAAGGACGGCATGAAGGACGGCAGTTCGTCCGATTCAGCCGCCCCGACCCAGCAGGTCACGGCCGAGAAATCGACCGACGCCAACACGGTCGACGTGGAAGCCAAAACCAAGTCGTGATTGATTTCGGGTTCGACAAGATCGCTTTGATCGGGGCGGTGGCGCTGGTCGTCATCGGGCCTGAGCGATTGCCTCGAGTGGCCCGCACGGTGGGCCACCTTCTGGGCAAGGCGCAGCGCTATGTGTCGGACGTCAAGGCCGAGGTCAACCGCTCGATCGACCTTGAGGAACTCAACAAGATGAAGGGCCACCTCGAAGAGGCAGCCCGGGGTGTGGAGCAGACGGTGGCGCAAAACATCCACCAGACCCAGACCGAGCTGAACGAAAGCTGGAATCCGACGACCAGCGACGGGCACACCGAGATCAATGAATTCAACCGCTATGACACCTTGCTCAGGCCGGTGCCGCCCTACCGCAACCCGAACAAGCGGTGGCGGCTCAAGCGGTCGGTCATGCCCCAGTGGTACAAGCAGCGCCACGGCATACGTGGCAAGGCGCAGTCGGGTGCGGCCCGAGTGGCACGCTTTCGTCCCCCAACTTCGTCGGTCTGATTGATGGCTGACAACCGTCCCGGCCCTGACGAACTCAGCGGCACTGAGCAGCCCTTTGTCGCGCACCTGATTGAGTTGCGTGACCGCCTGGTTCGCGCGTGCATTGCCATCGGTGTGGTGTTTGGCGTACTGTGCCTGTGGCCGGGACCGGCCGGGCTCTATGACTTGTTGGCCGCGCCTTTGGTGGCCAATTTACCCAAGGGGGCGACGCTGATCGCCACCAATGTGATTTCGCCATTCGTCGTGCCCTTGAAGATCACGCTGATGGCCGCCTTTCTGGGTGCGTTGCCCATCGTGCTCTATCAGGTGTGGGCGTTTGTGGCGCCGGGACTTTATGCACACGAGAAGAGGTTGGTGTTGCCTCTGGTCATCTCCAGTACGTTGCTGTTTCTGGCTGGTGTGGCTTTTTGCTACTACTTCGTTTTCGGGCAGGTCTTCAGATTCATTCAGAGCTTTGCACCGAAGAGCATCACGGCCGCTCCTGACATCGAGGCCTATTTGAGTTTTGTGCTCACGATGTTCATTGCATTTGGTGCTGCTTTCGAAGTTCCGATCGTGGTGGTCGTGCTGGCTCGCATGGGCTTGGTGAGCATCGAAAAGCTCAAGGAATTCCGCAGCTACTTCGTGGTGCTCGCGTTCATCATTGCGGCAATACTGACCCCACCGGACATCGTGTCGCAGTTGGCTCTCGCCATTCCGATGTGTCTGCTTTATGAGTTGGGCATCTGGGCTGCACGCATCTTTATCAAGCACACCCAAGCACCCGCCGAAGAAGAGCCGCCGGCAGCGTGAGTCACACGACGAGGTGCCGCGGTCGGTTGGCCGAGCGACTTGGCCGCCGACAGGTGTTTCCGTCAGCGCCTTGAAGTCGCCAAGCCTTTGGGCCTTTGCGCCACGCTGATCTTGAGCGTCAGCGATTGGTTGCCACGCTGGATGACAAACGAAGCTTGAGACTGTGGCTTGAGCGATGCCACTGCGTTGAGTAACTGCGACGTGTTCAGCACTCGCTTGCCGGCAACTTCGAGCACGACATCACCTGGCAGCATGCCGGACTCACCTGCCGGCCCGTCCTGCAGCACGCCGGTGATCAATACGCCTTGGCTGACAGGCAGATTGAAGGTCTGTGCGATCTCAGGCGTGAGGTCGCGCGGCTCGATGCCGATCCAACCGCGGGTGACCTGCCCGTCTCGCACCAGACCCTCCATGACATGTTGCGCCGTGTTGGCAGGGATGGCGAAGCCGATCCCCATGCTGCCTCCGGAGCGCGAATAGATGGCGGTGTTGATGCCCATCAGATTGCCGCTGGTGTCGACCAAGGCGCCGCCCGAATTGCCCGGGTTGATGGCCGCGTCCGTCTGAATGAAGTTTTCAAACGTGTTGATGCCCAAGTGGTCGCGACCGAGCGCGCTCACGATGCCGGCGGTCACCGTCTGGCCCACCCCAAAGGGATTGCCGATGGCCAGGACCACGTCGCCCACTTGCAGACTGTCGGTGTTGCCGAAAGCCATCACGGGCAGTCGATCGAGTTCGATCTTGAGCACGGCGACATCGCTGTCCGGATCGGTGCCCACCACTTTGGCAGGAGCACTGCGTCCGTCGGTGAGTTGAACGTCGATGTCGCTGGCTCCGTCGACGACGTGGTTGTTGGTGAGCAAATAGCCTTCGCTGGAAACGATGACGCCTGATCCCAGTCCAACCTGCGCTTGTTGCTCGCGCTCACCGAAGAAGAAATCAAACCAAGGGTCACGCTCATGAGGGTTGTGCGCCGGAGCCTTGCGCGTGGTGATGCTCACCACCGCGGGCGTCGCACGCCTTGCCGCGGCGCTGTAGCCGCTGGTTGAGATCGGGCCCGTTGAGGCCGTGGCCGCGGGCGCTTGAACCATCGGCAGCAGCCCCGGCACCACTGAACCTGGGCGGCTTGGCATCCAGTCGGGCTTGAGCGTGGCGATCACGAAAACGATGGCCAAGGCGACCGTGACGGCCTGGGAGAAAATGAGCCAGGTTTTTCGCATGAGGTTGAGTCTGTGGCCCAACGATCGGACGTCGATGTGTATCTGTCAGCCCTGCTGCAAAGCCCGAGCTTCAAGGATTATGGGCCGAACGGTTTGCAGATTGAGGGTCGGCCGCAGGTGCATCGCCTGGTGTCCGGAGTCACGGCCAGCCTGGCCTTGATTGAGGCAGCAATCGAGGCCGAAGCCGATGCAGTGCTGGTGCACCACGGCCTGTTCTGGCGCGGCCATGAAGGCTGCATCACCGGTTGGCTCAAGCAGCGCGTGCAGCGACTGCTGGCACATGACATCAACCTGTTGGCGTACCACTTGCCGCTCGATGCGCACCCGCAATTCGGCAACAACGCGCAACTGGGTTTGCGCATGGGTGTGAGCGCCGATGCGCGCTTTGGCGAACAGTCGCTCGGGTTCATCGGGACGCCTGAGGCGCCTGTGACGACCCGGGATCTGCTCGAACGTCTGGCACGGATATCGGGCCGCACGCCATCGATCGTTCAGGGTGATGTCAGGCCGCTGCGCCGCGTGGCATGGTGCACGGGTGGCGCTCAATCGTATTTCGAGGCCGCGATAGCGGCAGGGGCGGACGTGTTCGTCACCGGCGAAATGTCCGAGCCTCAAGTGCATCTGGCGCGTGAAACGGGGGTGGCTTTCGTTGCCTGCGGTCACCATGCGAGCGAACGGTATGGCGTGCAGGCGCTTGGAGAACACCTGGCCGCGAAGTTCGGCATCGAGCACCGGTACATCGAAATCGACAGCCCCGCGTGAGAGAGCTCGTCGACCCAATGCCACTTTCTGTCCCATCGAGCCCGTCGCCCATCGCGATCACGATGGGCGACGCCTGTGGCATCGGCCCGGAGATCATCTCGCACCTGTACCGTCGAGGGTCCGCCCACGGCTGTTTTGTGGTGGGTGATGTGAGCGTGATGCGCCGCGCTGCCGCTTGCACCGGCGGAATGCTGGCCGTGGCGCGCATCGATGCGGCATCGTCCGTTTTTGACGTACCCGCAAATTGCATCGCGGTGCTGCAGCCCGAGGCATTGCCCGAGGGACTGGCCGGGCTCCCTTGGGGGCGCGTCGACGCGCGAGCCGGCGCAGCGGCAGCCCGGTCCATCGAACTGGCTGTGATCTTGGCGATGCGAGGTGAGGTGGGTGCCGTGGTCACCGCGCCGATTCACAAGGAAGCTTTCGCAGCAGCCGGCGTGCGTTTTCCTGGGCACACCGAAATGTTGCAGGCGCTTTCCGCGTCACCCGGGCAGCCGTTGCCACCCGTTCGCATGATGCTGGCCAATGACGAGTTGTGCGTGGTTCTGGTCACGATTCATCAGTCGCTGAGGTGTGCGATCGATGCGGTGACGTTCGATGCAGTCCTCGAAACCCTGCGCATCGCACACCGAACCGGCGCTGGTTCGCGCATGACCGTGCCGCGCATCGCAGTGGCGGGGCTGAATCCGCATGCGGGTGAGGGAGGGTTGTTTGGTGATGAGGAAGTGCGTGTCATCGCCCCAGCGGTCGCGGCGGCTTGTGCCGAAGGTATCAACGCGAGCGGTCCCTACGCCCCCGACACGGTGTTCATGCGAGCGCGTCACACCTCAGAACACCCCGGCGAATTCGATATCGTGATTGCGATGACCCACGATCACGGGTTGATTCCGGTCAAGTACCTCGGCGTCGAGCACGGCGTCAATGTGACGTTGGGATTGCCCTTCGTTCGCACGAGCCCGGATCACGGCACGGCGTTTGACAAGGCGGGGACCGGCCTCGCAGATTCATCTTCTCTGAGTGCGGCCTTAAAGATGGCCAGAGGGTTGGCTCAAGCCGTCCGGTGCTGAAGCTGGCGCGGATTACTGCATCGTCGGTGCCAACTCAGCCAGCTGTTTGCGAGTTCTCGAGGTGGCACGCTCCAGCAGGTAGCTCCTCTCCACCGCGCGCAGTCGTTGCGCTTCGCACATGCGCAGCAACATGCGTGCGGTGAGCGATACCGTTTCCTGCAGGTTGCGTCCGTGCGTGAACACGAAGAAGCTGCGCCCTGGGCTGACATAGGTGAGACGCACTTTCTGCCACTGCTCCTGCAGCAACATCTGATAGGCAAACCCGATGTGCAGGTGGTCAATCAGGCTGGCGCCACTGGTAGGTTCTGCGGGGTCAGCGGCGACCAGATCCAAGTCGATGTCGACTCCCACATTCAAGGGCTCCAGTCTGGCCGGTGCGGCCTCCTCGGTCAGGTCGATGTCGACTTGGCCCGACCAGTCGACAGCCTCGTCTTCCAGCAGACCCACTTGCTTGGCCTCTTCTGGAGAAAAGCGCTGTTCAACGTCGACGTGCGGCAATGACGAATCGAAGTGGGACGTCTCGGCGTTTGCCGGAACGCCGCTGTTGAAGATGGCCTCCAACTGCTTGGCCAGCAGGTTGTAGTCGAGCTCGGTCATCGCTGGTGTCTTCAGCGACTCGGCATGCTGCGGGCGCAACTGGTCGAGGAAAGCCTTCTGCGCCTGAGCTGGCCAGCCGATCAACTCCATGCCCTCGTTGAGGCCGCGCATCAATGCGGGCAACTGCATCAGGAACCGCTTGCGCATGGCCAAGGAACCCTTGGGCTGAACGCTCATCACCAAATCGCGGGCGACGTGCTGCAACCGTTGAGTCGCCTCTCCTCGCGGGCCATGTTCCCGGTTCGCTTGAACCAGTGCTTGGCTCCAGACTTGGCAAATGAAATCGCGCAGGAAATCGGGCATGGGCACGGCTGACAGCGCACCACGCAAGTGGCTCAGGTAGCGCTGCTGCAAGCGCAGATCGGACTCCTTCGTTTCCAGCACCGCGATCGCATCTGAGTGCTGCTCGTTCGACGCGACCTGCTTTTGAGTGAATCGTTCAAGCTCATCGAGCTTGGAAGAGTAGAGATCCACCTGGTCAAAGTCGCCGTCGATGATGTCTTGCACCAGCGTGCGCACGCGCTCTACAAACTCCTTGCCTTGACCTTCCTCAAAATCATCAAACGCGCAACTGAGCGAGGCGATCCGGTTGATCAGCCTGCGTACCGGGTGGCGTCGCGATGAAAAGAAGCTGGCGTCGACCAGCGCAACGCGCAGTACAGGCAACTGCAGGCGTGCAATCTGCCGCGCCATTTGAGGCGGAACTCGTGTGTCCGAGAGGATCTGATCGAACAGGCTTCCCACCACATCGATCACCATGTGATCAAGCTTGCCGTGAGAGGCTTGCATCAATTCGTCGCGGTGAGCGCGAATCAGGTTGACCGCCATCAACCCGGCTGCTGCGTCGTCGGCTGGCGGGAGCCATGGCTCGTCCTCGCTGAGCGCGCTCCCCGGATTGTTTGGAGTTGAAACCATGCCATGCCGAAGCGCAGGCGATGCATTGGTTGCTGCGGGGATGCCTCGCCACGAGGCTGCGTTGCCCACGTCTGCGGGTTGGCTAGCCAACTGGTTCAATCGCCGAAGCAGGGTCATCAACTGACCATCGGCAGATCCTGCATTCGAATCGGCGCCTGAACTGCCACGATCCCTACCACCAAACTGCGACGCGCCGCCCGAGTCACCATGAGTCATGGCAACAGACTCATGGGCCAGGCGCGGACCGAGCGACTGGCGCCTTGATGGCGAGAAGTCGGATGGCGAGGCCGAATCGCTGCGCAGATCTCCGTGCGCCGAATGCCCGCCCGTGCGAGTCCTTCCAACAACTTCGCTACTGCGCGGCGCGAGCGCGAGCGGAGCGATCCCTCTCGACTTCATGTCGGCAATGATCGACGAGTAGCAAGCCGCCATGCTTTGTGCCATCGCGGTGCCGAATTCGCGAATCAGCACCCGACGTTCCTCGGCGTCTGAGGTGACTGCTTCAATGGCCGCGCATGTTGCCTCGCCGATGAGGGCCGGACGCAGCAGGTTGTGGTCTTTCCCATCATGCGCAGCCTCAGCTCCGACGATACGTGCCAGGTAACCGGCGATTTCACGGAGCTCGCTATCGCAGGCCTGACCGATCTGCTGGCCGAAACGATCTGATGTGAGTTGCTCTTCGACGACGCTGTCGTCAAGCAGGCTCAACGAGGCCCAATCGGTGGCGCCAGAACGCTTGGTGTCGACCCGGGGGGCCATCGCCTCGTGCATCCGTGAAAGCAGCCGCTCGTTGAACCGCGCTTGAAACGCGCCCATTTGACGGTGTAGCGCCAACTGCGCCGCAAACATGATGTTGCGGTCCAGAGCCTTCGACGCCGACTGGGACTGGGCCGCCAAGGTGAGACAAACGCGTTGCGCCGCCGAGGCGGCCGTGGTGTTCACCTGGGCTGCGGCACGCTCCAGTTCAACAGGAAGTCGGGAGCCTGTGGAACTCATCTCAGTGAAATTCTGCTACGTCCGTGTTGCTTCACATCAGCGCTTGAGGGCGTCACGGATTTCCCGCAACAGCACGATATCTTCGGCTGGCGCCGGGGGCGTGGGAGATGCCTCCGGCTCGACCGTTGCCTCGCTTTTCATCCGGTTCACCGCCTTGACCATCATGAAAATGATCAGTGCGAGGATGACAAAGTTGATGGCCACAGTCAGGAAGTTTCCGTACGCCAGGACGGCCCCCAACTTCTTGGCCTCCACCAAAGTCGTGGCGTTTTGGCCGGCAAGTGGGATGAAGTAATTCGCGAAATCCAGCCCGCCGACCACCCTTCCCACCACCGGCATGATCATGTCGGACACGAGCGAGTCAACGATCTTGCCGAAAGCTCCGCCAATGATCACCCCCACGGCGAGGTCGACGACGCTGCCCTTCATCGCGAACTCTTTGAACTCGGAAGCAAATCCCATGAATTTTTTCTCCAGAACACATTGATTAGACGATCCGCGAACGTGAGGCTCACGCGAACGCAACCCCATTCTTCGCGCCACAAGTATTGCCTATCGGCGCTACGGGGTGCCGATCAGGATTGCGCAGTCGGCACGCATTGGCAGAGATTCATTCTTGTGCTCACGCGATGAGCAGGAAGCCATGAACGGCCAAACTGCTCCGCTAGAATCATCGGCTACTTCAGATACGAAGACCTACGTGAGGATGTATGAGCCAGCAGCAAGTTGATAATTCAAAACGCACTTGGTTGATCGCGTCGGGTTGCGCCGGGGCGGTTGGGGGCGTGGCGGTGGCAGTTCCGTTTGTCAGCACTTTCCAGCCTTCGGAGCGTGCGAGAGCGGCCGGGGCCTCGGTGGAGGTTGACATCAGCGCGCTGAAGCCGGGTGAGAAGCTCGTTGTCGAGTGGCGAGGCAAGCCGGTCTGGATCATCAAGCGCACGCAAGAACAACTTGCTGCCTTGCCAAAAATTGATCCTTTGCTCGCTGATCCCCAATCTCTGCGCAAGCCGGATGAGATGACGCCCGAATACGCCCGCAACGGGTTTCGGTCGATCAAGCCTGAGATCCTAGTCGCGGTGGGTATCTGCACGCATCTGGGGTGTTCGCCATCTGACCGCTTCACGCCTGGTGCGCAACCCTCCCTGCCCGATGACTGGGCGGGTGGTTTCCTTTGCCCATGCCATGGTTCTACCTTCGACATGGCGGGCCGAGTGTTCAAAAACAAGCCGGCGCCGGACAACCTGGCTGTACCCCCCCACATGTATCTGTCCGAAACCCGGTTGTTGATCGGCGAAGACAAGAAGGCCTGATGGCCCTGCAGTAACGGCAATTTCAGGAGATCTCAAAATGGCCACCTTCAAGGAAGCCCCAGTTAACGCCTCTGCAGCAGAGAAGTTGTTGACGTGGGTCGACAACCGCTTCCCAGCGACGAAGCTTTACAACGAACACCTCGCCGAGTACTACGCTCCGAAGAACTTCAACTTCTGGTATTTCTTTGGCTCGCTCGCTTTGTTGGTTCTCGTGATTCAGATCGTCACGGGCATCTTCCTTGTCATGCATTACAAGCCCGATGCGGCGGTGGCTTTCGCGTCGGTCGAGTACATCATGCGTGATGTCCCTTGGGGCTGGCTGGTGCGGTACATGCACTCCACCGGAGCGAGTGCCTTTTTCATCGTCGTGTACATGCACATGTTCCGCGGGATGATTTATGGCAGTTACCGCAAGCCGCGCGAACTCGTCTGGTTGTTCGGGTGCGCGATTTTCCTGTGCCTTATGGCCGAAGCCTTCATGGGTTATTTGCTGCCCTGGGGTCAGATGAGCTATTGGGGTGCGCAGGTCATCGTGAATCTGTTCTCCGCGATTCCCTTCATCGGGCCAGATCTTTCCCTGTTGATACGCGGCGATTACGTGGTCAGCGATGCCACCCTGAACCGCTTCTTTAGTTTCCACGTGATCGCTGTGCCGCTTGTTCTGCTGGGACTGGTTGCGGCTCACGTCATCGCTCTTCACGAAGTCGGATCAAACAACCCTGACGGTGTCGAGATCAAGGCCAAGAAGAATGCCGCTGGGAATCCGCTCGATGGAATTCCTTTCCACCCCTACTACACGGTGCATGACGTGCTTGGCGTGAGCGTGTTCCTGTTGATTTTTTCGGCAATCATCTTCTTTGCGCCTGAGTTGGGCGGCTACTTTCTGGAATACAACAATTTCATTCCAGCCGACTCTATGAAGACGCCGCTGCATATTGCGCCGGT